>WRBG01000029.1 GCA_009784635.1 Bacteroidales bacterium
CCACAATGTTATTTTCCACGCATCCGGATTGTCCTCTAATCCAAGCGTGCCAAAACCGGAGGAGTTGTAGTTGGCATACCCGGGTTCATTGGTCTCCTTGATTTCGCGGGTATTGTCCATTTCGGGACTGCCTACCCGCACCGCCGCATTAAAATAACGCTGCGTACCGGGGCTGCTCAACATCAAACTGCCAAAACTTGCAGAGATGTTGTGGGTTGTTACATCGTACACCCTGTAACTGATGTAGTAGGCCGGAATCGGCTGCTTCTTTAGTTCAACAAGATTGCGATTCGCCTCGCTTTTGAGCGTTTGCAACAGCAAATTTTGCGCCAATGCCTGCTGCGCGCCCAAGACGATAATCATTAAAACAAAGATTTTCTTCATGTTTTTCAAGAATTTGATATTAATACGGCAACAAAGATAGCATTAATGATGCAATGTATTGTCAAATTGATGACTATATTATCAAATTAAATATGTATATTTGTGCTTGTTTACTAAAATATGAAGCCATCATTATCCATATTTTTGGCATTTGTCATTATTGCATCTGCCCCCGCAACGGCCCAAAGAAGGCCGGATGTCCGCATTAGAGAGGCGTTCTCTACCTCTGTCTTAGACTTTGTAAACCCTTTTGTCGGCACCCAAAAGATGGGGCACACCTTCCCCGGCGCCTGCGTCCCTTTTGGAGCGGTGCAGCTAAGTCCGGATACCGAAATGATTCCCCATAACATTGACGGCGTTTACCAACCTAAGGCCTATGAATATTGCGCCGGATACCAGTACGACGACCCTACTATTTTGGGATTTTCCCACCCCCATTTTAGCGGCACGGGCCATTCCGATTTGGGCGATATCCTCATTATGCCCACCACGGGAGTCTTACGCTTAGACCGCGGAACTGCCGAGGCGCCCGAAACCGGTTATCGCTCCCGTTTTTCCCATGAGCGCGAAACGGCCTCCCCGGGTTACTATTCGGTAATGTTGGATGATTACGGCATAAGGGCAGAACTTACCGCCACCCAACGCGCCGGCATCCATCGCTATACATTTCCCCAAGGGGAAGGACGCATTGTCATAGACCTGACCCACGGCATTTATAACTACGACGGCAAGGTGCTTTGGGCCAATCTAAGGGTAGAGAACGATACCACCCTTACCGGCTACCGCATTACCCGCGGCTGGGCGCGTACCAACTATACCCATTTTGCCGTCCGCCTTTCCAAACCCATAAAGAACTACGGCCACCGCAACAACGAGAGGGTGCTTTATAATGGTTTTTGGCGTCGTTTTAAAACCACAGAAAACTTTCCCGAAATGGGCGGTACCCAAATCACCGCTTACTTTGAGTTTGATTTTGACGAGGGAGAGACGCTGGAAATCAAAGTCGCCCTGTCTGCGGTAGATGCGCTGGGGGCGCTCAAAAACTTAGAGGCGGAGACAGCCGGAAAGTCGTTCGACCAACTCTGGGCAGAGGCCCAAAGCGCGTGGGAGAAAGAATTGTCGGTTTTTAACATCCAAGGCACCCGCGACCAAAAAACCGTCTTTTATACCGCGCTCTACCACGCCATGATTCATCCTTCGCTCTATATGGACGTAGACGGACGTTACCGTGGCATTGACCACAATATCCATCAAGCCCAAGGATTTACCAACTATACCATATTTTCTCTTTGGGATACCTTTCGCGCCCAGCACCCTCTCATAAACCTCATTCGTCCCGATTTGAGCCGCGATTTTGTGTCGTCCATGCTGGCCCATTACCAACAAAGCGCGCATAAAGCCTTGCCGGTTTGGTCGCATATGGGCAACGAGAACTGGTGCATGATTGGCTACCACGGCGTATCGGTATTGACTGACGCTTGGGTTAAGGGCGTCTTGCCGGAGCGCGATTTTCCGCCCGAATTGCTGTTGGAGGCCATGGTAAACAGTTCAAACATCCCCTACTACGACGGCAGTGTCGAATATGCTCAATTGGGCTATGTGCCTTTGGAGGTTACGGGCAACGCCGCCTCCGTTACCTTGGAGTACGCCTACGACGACTGGTGTATCTATCAATTTGCAAAATCCATAGGAAATGAAGAGGTGGCTGCTGCATACCAAAAACGCGCCCAATCGTATAAAAACATTTTTGACCCTGCGCTCGGCTTTGCCCGCCCCCGTTATCGGGACGGAAGCTGGAAGGAGGACTTTGATTTATTGGATACCCACGGACAGGGATTCATTGAGGGAAACTCTTGGAATTATTCCTTTTTTGTGCCCCACGATGTGCCGGGTTTAATTGAGCAGATGGGCGGAAGGGAGGTTTTTGAAGCCCGCCTCGACTCGCTGTTCACCATGCACCTGCCCGACAAATATTTTGAAAACACAGAGGATATTAGCCGCGAGGGACTAATGGGCAATTACGTCCACGGCAACGAACCCAGCCACCACGTACCTTATTTATATGCTTGGACAGATAATCCTTCCAAAGCGCAACCGCGTATCCGCGCCATCATGGACCAGATGTACCAAAACAAGCCGGACGGACTTTGCGGGAATGATGACTGCGGGCAAATGTCTGCATGGTACATATTTAGCGCGATGGGCTTTTATCCGGTATGCCCGGGCAGCGACCAATACGTAATCGGAGCGCCCTATTTTCCCAAGCTGAGCCTAAATCTGCCTCATGGAAAGGAATTTACGGTGATAGCTCATAACCTTGGCCCCCAAAACATCTACATTCAATCCATAAGGCTCAACGGCAAGCCCTTACAGGGATATTTTTTAACCCATGGAGACATCACGGGGGGAGGAATCCTTGAGTTTGATATGGGGCCAAGGCCAAAATGACAACAAATAAACACAGCAATATAATGAAAAAGACTCTTTTAACCCTGTGTGCCGGCCTTAGCGCAGCCCTAAGTTTTGCACAGATATCCATTATCCCCGAACCCTTAAAATTAGAGCAACGGCCGGGTGTATTCTTGCTTAACAATCATGTGGAAATAGTGGCCGCATCTGTAGACGAGCAACAATCGGCCCGCTTTTTGTCTGAATACCTGCACAAACACTACGGACTAAAACTCTCCACAGTGGCCCAAGCCGGCGCAAAACCGGCCATTGTGCTTGCCGTGAAGAATGTTGCAACGCCCGTTGTAGCAGGAGAATACGAACTTACAGTCGCCCCCGAACAAATAAGGCTGCACGGATTCAATCCCCAAGGACTTTTTTACGCCGTCCAAAGCCTCATACAACTCATTCCCGCCAAGGGATATTGGCAGCTCGAAGTTCCGGCGGCCTATGTATACGACAAACCTGCCTTTGAGTACCGCGGTATGCACTTTGACGTGGTGCGCCACATGTTTACAGTGGATGAAATCAAAAAGTACATTGACTATTTAGCCTTGCACAAAATGAACTATTTCCACTGGCACCTGACCGACGACCAAGGCTGGCGCATAGAGAGCGCAAAATATCCCAAACTCAATACCGTGGGCGCTTACAGAGAGGGAACGATTATCGGGATGTTTCCCGGAACGGGATTTGACAGCACCCGCTACGGCGGATACTACACCGTGGCCCAAATGCGCGAAGTGGTGGACTATGCCAAAGAGCGCTACATTACCGTGATTCCGGAAGCCGATATTCCGGCCCACTGCATGGCCGTGATTGCCGCCTATCCCGAAATGAGTACCACCCCCGATTCGATTCGTAAGCCCGCCTCTACTTGGGGCATATACAACCGGCAGAACAATGTCCTTGCCCCAAACCCCTATACTTTTCAATTCCTTAAAGACATTTTTAACGAACTGATTGATATTTTTCACGACTCTCCCTACATCCATTTTGGGGCCGATGAAGCCTCCCGCATGTGGTGGAGGGCCTCGCCGGAATCTCAAGAGTTCATGCGCCGGCACAACATGAAAGACGAGGGCGAAATTCAAGACTACTTGGTGCGTATTGCGGTCGAAACCATTCAAAAGCGCGGGAAGATAGCCGTTGGATGGGACGAGATTATGAACGATGCCCAATTGGGCAAAGAAGTGGTGGTGATGAATTGGCGGGGCACGAGGGGCATTGAAGCGGCCAACAGGGGCTACCAAGTCATCATGACCCCTTCGCGCTTTAGTTATTTAAATATCATGCAAAAGCCCAACGAAGAAATGACGGCGCATCGCGGCATGACCACGCTTGACGTGGTGTATGGCTATAACCCCGTACCGGACACCCTTTCGGCTCAAGCTGCCAAAAACATCATGGGTGGTCAAGGATGTATGTGGACGGAGTATTATCCCACATTTTCAAAGGTAGAATACGCCTTATTCCCGCGCATGTCGGCCATTGCCGAGACCTTTTGGAGCGGTCAAGAGCGGAAAGACTTGGGCAGATTTAAGCAAAAATTGAGCAAACAGTTTGACCTTTACGACTTGTGGGGCGCCCAATACTGCACCTACGTGGTAGATATAGGCGATGTAAAGCGGAGGTAGGCTTACAGTAAATTCTACCCACACTTGTCTAATTGAAAAATTTCACGTACATTTGCGCCGTGATTATCAATGAACTACTTTTATGGGAACAAACACAATAAGTAAGGCAACAAGCGATAAAATAAATTTTATTAGCTTCATTGTGCCTGCGTTTGCAGAAGCATATAAAATGCCTGTTCCTGTTGCTTTTAAGTACTTGAAAAAGTATGGTGGGTGGGATTTTCTAAACAAACATTGGTGGGCTTTACATACCGATAACGATATTTGGGCTATTCACGACATTTACGAAATTTGTCATAAAAACGGAGGAATGCGCTAATGAAGGTTTATCACGGAAGTTATGTTAAGGTTGATAAAATTGATTTAATGAAGTGTAAGCCCAATAAAGATTTTGGCAAAGGCTTTTACGTAACCAAGTTTCGTCATCATGCAGAAAGTTGGGCAAAAGTTATGGGAGAAAAATCTGGAACAAAGGGCTTTGTGAGTGAGCTTGAATTTTTTGAAAACGATTTTATAAAATCCATCTGCAAAATAAAGCGTTTTGATGCCTATAATGAAGAATGGCTCGATTTTGTTATTAAAAACAGAGATAAAAACCAAGAGACGCCTGTACACGATTATGATATAGTAATCGGGCCCGTTGCAAACGATAAAGTGCAAAACACCTTACGGCTTTTTTTGAAAGGGAAAATTTCAAAAGAAAAGTTCCTAACAATGCTTGCACACCACGAGGAAACGCACCAAATTTGTTTTTGCACTTTAAATTCTTTGCAAGCTCTTGACAGAATTGATGATACTCCGACTTATGATTTAGTAATGATTTCGGAACCCATTATTGAGAGACTGATAGTAGATTTTAATCTTGATGAAGAAAAAGCAACAGTTCTGCTTTTTGACTCTAACGCCTATGGTAAATTGTCTGATACCGATACTAAACTCTACGAAAAAGATTGGACTGAAACATATAAACTATTATTGGATGAATTAAAATTGTAGATAGCCTGCCACTGCGCCAAGCCGCTGGGACGATATAGGCGATGTAAAGCGGAGGTAGGCTTACAGTTGGATGATATTGGGCTTAATCCAGTTATTCTTCTTCATGTTGTCCGAAGTCTGGAAATTTTCCCATAAATCGTCCTCGTCCTTTCTTTTGGATAAGGGGTTAAAGTTGCTTAGGATGGCGTTGCGTATGCCGTTATCCCAAAAGAAAACCCTTTTAAAGGACCTCCACTTATTGCGTTTGAGCTTGCTTTGGCTTTCTTGAGTAAAGATAATGAGGTCTTTTTCGAGCGTTTCTATACAGTTGTTCAGCGTATTTTTATCTGCGTGGAGCGATTTTGATACATCTCTAATGGATAATTCTTTACACATTTTCAACGCCAAGACCTTGAGCAATTCTTCAAATATATCGGGTTTTTTATACAAATAACTGTTGACTAATTGCTTTAGCCGCTCCCGCTCTTCGGTGACATGGGTAATAATGTCGGGATACATGCCGTAAATTACCCTTCTTTCGAGTTGTTGCCGAGATTTAAAATAGCCGTAGGTTTGTTCCAATTCGCTCCAAACCACGGGATACATGAGGTATTCCCACTTGCGGCCCGCCAAAGAATGGGCAAGCACATTCCTTAGGCCAAGCGAGGAAGAGCCGCTTAAAATCAACTGCACGCCCTTAAAGTGGTCTACTATGATTTTTGCAGTGCGTCCTATTTTTTCAATTTGTTGGGCTTCATCAATAAAAACGATTTTATTTTGGCCGATGATGGATTGCATCACTTCTGTATTGGCCAAAGAGAGCAGGGTTGCGGTATCCGAATCGTCTCCGGTCAAAACCAAAACGTCCTGTACATTGCGAACAATATTATGAATCAAAGTCGTTTTTCCGGTTTGTCTTGGCCCGAGCAAAACAATGGCTTTTCCGGTAAATAACCGGCTGTTGATGACTCCTTCCAGTCTGCGAATAATCATAGCCTGTTGTTCAATATCCAAAATGTGCGCCATCTAACATCCTGCTGAACATGCCAAGGTGCATATCCAAGGCAAATTCCCAGTATTTCCAGCTGTGGTTGCCGGGCGTAAGCAGCAAGATATGAGGGATGTTTAGTGTTCTGCACTTCTGTGCCAATTCTTTGCTGTGGACGCTGTACACATCGTCATAGCCACAACTGATTATCAGCAATTTTTGATTGCCCCGCAACTTCTCCACCCGATGGATAACCGATTCCGTATAAAAACGCGGATTCTCGACGGTAAAGGGGCCCAGCACCTTGGCCACTTCCGAATCGCTGAGCGAAGTTTGGCGCAAATCCATTACCCCGCTCATGCTGCCCGCCGCCCTAAACCGAGCAGGATTGTCAATAAAGATATTGAGCGCCCCGTGTCCGCCCATGCTTAGGCCGGTGATAAAGCAGGAATCGGGTAGGGTATGGTAACGTTGCTGTATGTATGGATAAAGTTCTTTATCAAAAAATTGCCTCCACTGCATACCGTCAGGCTCGCTGCTGTCCACATACCAACTGTTGTAAAAACCGTCCGGACAAACCAAAATAAAGCCGAATTTGTCGCAGACGTCTTGCAGGGCCACCCGTGTACTCCAATTGCTGTAATTCCCCGACCATCCGTGCAATAGATACAGGGTAGGGTAGCTTTTATCGGCTTGGTACCCTTGGGGCGTAAATACCAAAACAGTGTCGTTGGTTTTTAGGTAATGGGACAGCAGCACAATCTGTTCCTGTGCATGGAGCATGGGGAGCGGAGCTATACATAAGGTAAAAAAAACGAGAAGTCGCATCATAAGTGTAGGATTTTTTGTAAAAATATATTATTTTTGTAACATGGGAAAATTTATGCCGCCGGATTCTTTTTTGGACAGGGTAAGCGCCGATTTGTATGACAGATACGGTTCGGATATTTCTAAGCTGTGCTTGGTTTTTCCGAGCAGGAGGGCAGGGCTTTTTTTTGCCGAATCATTGTCTAAGCGGATGAGTCGACCGCTTTGGCAGCCGGAGGCGCTTTCGATTTCGGATTTAATCTTTAGGTGGGCGGGCAAGCGCCCTTCCGACTCGCTGCGGCTGTTGACAGAGTTATATAAGGCGTATCAATCGCTTGGCGCGACCGAATCCCCGCAGGCGGAATCCTTTGACAGGTTCTACTTTTGGGGCGAAATGATTTTGCGTGATTTTGACCAGATAGACAAATATTTGGTGCGGGCCAAGTCCCTTTTTCAAAATCTGTTTGACCAAAAAATGCTCGAAGGGGATTATTCTTTTCTGAGTCCCGAACAGGTAGCGGCGGTACAGGCGTTTTGGAGCAGTTTCCGGCCCCAAAAAACCGAATTGCAACAATCCTTTGCCCAAATGTGGGAACTGATGTTCCCCCTCTACGCCGGATTCAGACAGTCTTTGGAGGCAGGGGGATTGGCCTACGAAGGCATGTTGTACCGCCAAGTCGCCGAACGGGAACTTGTTCCGGACGCATCGGTATTGTCCTACGTATTTATAGGTTTTAACGCCCTAAATACATGCGAGCGCAATATTTTCCGGCGGTTACAGGCTTTGGGATTGGCTCGGTTTTATTGGGACAGGGACGATTATTATATAGCTGATGGCCGTCAAGAAGCCGGCCGGTTCCTCCGCACAAACATAAAGGAATTTCCTCCGGCCGACGAAGGCGCTGTTTATACCGACTTTACCCGTCCCAAAGAAATAGAATTTTGGGCTTTACCCTCAGAGGTACTCCAAACCAAAATCCTCCCTCAAATTATTAAAGACAGGGATTTGCACACCGACAAGCGCACGGCGGTGGTACTCTGCGACGAATCCCTTTTGATACCCCTGCTTTCGGCCCTGCCTCAAGTGGCTCCGGAGGTCAATGTAACCATGGGTTATCCTTTGGCAAAGACCTCTTTATATAGTTTTACAGAAGCATTGCTGATGTTCTACCGCTCCGGGCGGATGCGGGGCGGCTCATGCTCCTATTACCACCTTGAAGTGTTTCGCCTGCTGAGTCATCCTTTTATTTCCCGCCTGTGTCCCAAGGCGGCCGAAGACCTTAAAAACAGGGTTCGTAAAGACAATATGCTCTTTGTCCCTGTAGATGCTTTTGCCGCTGACGTTTGGTTGCAGGCCATAGCCGGTTGTCCGCAGGAGCCGGACTCTTGGCTCGGCTTTTTTACCGGCCTGCTCGAGGCTGTGGAAGATTCCCTGTCCCCATCGGAGGCCGGCGACCCCCTTTTGTTGCCGGTGTTGAGGTTGGCCGGTCAGGAGCTGAACAAGTTTAGGAACGCCATACAAACCTGCGGATTACCCATTACCATGCCTTTGTTCTTTAACCTGCTGCGTCAGGCGCTGAGGGGTATTACCGTGGCTTTTAGCGGCGAGCCTTTGCAGGGCATACAGGTGATGGGCATTTTGGAAACCCGGACGCTGGACTTTGAGCATGTCGTATTGCTCTCGGCGCAGGAGGGCTTTTTGCCCGGGGCCAAAGAAATTCCTTCTTTTATTCCCTATAACCTTAGGGCCGGTTTTGGCTTGCCGACTCCCCAAGACCACGAGGCCATCTACGCCTACTATTTTTACCGGCTTATCCAAAGGGCGCAAAAGGCGTCGCTGCTTTATGGAAGCGGAGGGGACGGTATACAGACGGGGGAGCAAAGCCGCTACCTCTTGCAGTTGGAAGCCGAATCGCCCCACCGCATAACGCATAAAACATTGACGCTGAATGTGGATTTGCCGGTCCCTGCTCCGGAAATTATAAAAGAAAAGACAGGGATGTATAAAGAACGATTGCTGCGCTATATGGACCCGGATTCCGGAAGCTATTTAACGCCCAGCGCGTTAAGCGCGTATGTGCAGTGTCCTTTGCAGTTTTGCTTTAGATATATAGAGCAAATCAAAGAGGAGGACGAGGTCATGGAAGAAGCCGATGGCAAAGGTTTGGGCAGGGTATTGCACGAGGTCATGGAATCGCTGTACCGGCCCTTTTTGGGGCAGGTGGTCACTGCGGAGGCGTTGGAACGCTTGCTTGGGGCTAAGGACAAGATTCGCGGGGCTGTGGAAAAGGCCATATTGGATGCTTATGCCCCCAAACATTCGGCGGCCCATCTGTTTGAGCAGGGGCGTTGGCTGATTTTGGCCGATGTGCTTGCCGCTTATGTGGAACAACTCATCCGCTTTGATATTGCTCAAGCGCCCTTTGGCCTCAAGGCGATGGAAACCAAACTCAAGATTATGTTTCAAGCAAGTCCGCATTTGTCTCTGCCTTTGGGCGGACGTATTGACCGGATTCAAGAAAGGGAAGGCATTTGTTATGTGGTGGATTACAAAACGGGAAAAGAGCAGCGTTCGTTTGCATCTACCCCATCCCTGTTTGCCCCCGAGCGGGCATCCCAAAACGGCGCTGTTTTTCAAATGTTGTGGTATACCATGCTTTATCAAGAAGAACACCCCCAAGCCAAAGTCCTGCCGTCTCTCTACTACATTCGTTCGCTGTTTGACACAGACGCCTCCATCTTGCTGTACGACAAGTCGGCTAAACAGGAAATAAAAGACATGACTCCCTATATGGAGGACTACCGGAGGCTGCTGGGCCGGTGCCTTTTGGAACTGTTTGATTTAAATCGTCCCTTTGTCCAAACCCAAGACAGGGAACATTGCCGCTATTGTCTGTACGGCCCTATATGCCGTTAGTACGTAACTTCGGTTGATTTTTCGCTTTCCACATTATTTCTGTTAAACGTGGTAACAAAGTACGTGCCCCTAACCGCAACGGTATATGAGGCCTCCTTGGTGATGGCAGCCACCTGCGCCGTTGTAGTCCCGCTTGGAATCAAGTACACTACAGACGTCAATCCGGCTGCTGCCGTCCAACTGAGCGTGGTTCCGGTCAGTCTTACTTGGGCGGGAACCGCGGGTTCGGACTCCGTTTTGCGGCCAAAGGCAGGGCGTACTGCCGGATTCTTGAAATATTTGGTGGTCAGCATGTCAATAACTCCGCCTCTGTTGGCGGCAAAAGAGGAGGTGTTGTACAGGATGCTTCCGTGAACTTTTTGATTTGAGGTCGCCAAATAGAACATCCTGTCAAAATCGGCTACCGAGAACCGGGTGGTTTCGGCGGGATTTTCTACGCGGTAGAGGGCATAGCCAATGATGCAGCCTACACGTGTATTAAAACTGCCAACCCAAGAGGACAACAAGGCTTCGAAGTTTAAATTTCCGCTGCCCAAGGCTTGATAAATTTGGGGGATTACCATGTCTATCCAGCCTTCTCTGCACCATTTTTCCACATCGGCAAAAAGGGTATTCAGATTATAGCTGTGGTTGGCGGTGGGACTTATGGAGAATACTACTCTGGGATTTTCTTTGACAATGGTCTCGTGTATTTTTTGCACCACCTTGTCTACATTGGCCCTGCGAAAAGCGGCAATGGTGCTGTATCCTGCGCCGTACTGGGCGTATTCGGCAGCGTCGTTCAAGTTGTTGACTCCTCCTATATCGGGATAAAAATAATCGTCCATGTGTATCCCGTCCACATCGTAATTTGTAATGATTTCTTTTACAATATCGACTATACGTTGCTGTACTTCCGGTATGGCGGGGTTATACACCCGAATGGCGGGGTAATTTTTTACCCATTCGGGTGGGATTTTGGGGTCTAAGGGTCGGGACAAATCCGTAGTGATGCGGTATGGATTTATCCATGCGTGAAATTCCAAACCGCGGGCGTGCGCCTCCTCTATCATGAATTGCAGCACGTCGTAGCCCGGATTTTTGCCCGCCTCTCCCGTAATCCACCGGCTCCAAGATTCATATTGCGAATCGTAAAAAGCGTCTGCCGTAGGGCGTATTTGCATGAATACGGCGTTCATGTTGGCGGTCACAAAGCCGTCCAAATAATCGGTATAAAGTTTTTTCTGAGCTTCTGCATCATGCCTTTGCAAAGGCCAATCAATGCTCCACACAGAGGCAATCCAAGCCCCGCGCAGTTCTTTTCGGGCATAGACGCGCTCAGGCGCCGGCGGAGGAGGTTCCGGCGGCGGAGTCTCTCCGCCGCCGGAATCCTTCTCGCAAGCGTGTGATAGCAAAAGTGCCAAGAGAAAGCACCAAAAGTAGTCGGAACGCTTCACCGTTTGCTACTCTGTTCTTATTACATAGCCATCGTCCTCGCCCATGCTGTCAAAGGGGTCGGTATCTGTTGCCTGCAAAAACTCTGCTATGGTAAAACCGGCTTGAACTCCGGAGCCGATGATATACAGTTTATCGTTTCCGTCTTTTGCCCAGCTTATTTGCACGGCGGCATTCCCTGCCGGCAGGGCCATGGCAAGCGGGAATAAGAACACGGGCGCTTTGAGCGCTGCATCTGCGGCATTAAATATTTCGAGCGCTTCTTGTGTAGATTCGCCTCTGGTTATGTCGTATACCGCAATGGTGGCGTTTATGAGTATATTATTCATGGCAAGCAGGTAGCGTGCGCCGTTAAAGGTAATAACGCGCGCGCCGACTCCATCGGGATTGGCAAGGGTCGCCACCGGCAGGGTATACTGTAAGCTCCCGCCGGCATTTACCAAGCGCATAGGCCCTTGGTGTCCGGTGTACAGGTATTCGCCGGAAGCGCCTTCTACCCCATTGTAGGCCGCCCAACCGCCAAGAGAAGTGCCGGGGAAGATAACGGTTGGCTCCGAGGTGGTGGTAAAGTTACTGACTTTTATGCGCAAAAAGGAAGGAAGGTTATTGCCTTTGAGGAAAATATAACCGTCTCCGTTTTCGTCAAGGTCTATGGACATCATGTCTCCGTATCTGTCTTCGGGAGTTCCAATGATGTCAGCGGCCCTGTATTCGGCAATCACGGTAGGGGGCAGTTCCGGACTTTCTGTATTCCAATGGTAGACTTTATCAGGATTGGAACCCGCCATAAAACTGACAGTTAGGTTGCCGATGTACACATTTCCATCAATCAAGCGCCCCGTATTACGGTTGGCTCCTCCTCCACCTACAACACCCCCTTGGTCCAATGCTATGGGGTTTATGATGCCTTGCTTCAATTCGTCCAACAGAAGAAGGTGAGGACTCAAGTCCCTGCCTACAACAAGCACGTGCTTCAAATCCATATCTGCAACACGGGCGCTGGTGGCGGTCGAAAAACTGGGATATACCGTGCCGCCTGCGCCGGCAGAAAAGTTGTAGACCGGTGGATTAAGAAAGCCTGCGCCCACAGGCGGTACAGTCAGACTTAGGGTGACATAATATTCTTTAAAGCGGTTATTATTAATCACCTTAATGGTCTTTTTTGCAGACGAACTGCCTTCGTCCGGCGTAAAGTCGTAGGTTTGGCTTTCAAATGCCGCTCCGGCAGGCAGTTCGCCGCTAAAGCTAACAACCGACAGGTCGGTATCGCCGGGCAATCTTGGGAAGATGATTTCCTTTCTATTCTCATTTATTTTGCCTTGCAATTCAAGACCGCCTACTTTTACCTTGATGCTTATAATGTGAGCGAAATCACCTTCGGCCGGATTGGGGTCGTAGTTATCCTTTTCGCAAGAAGACAGCGCAAAGCAAAGCAGGGGAATAATGAGTAGTCCGATATTTTTGTATATATTCTTCATAAGTGTAAATGTTGATTGTAGTTTATATTTCATTAGGCCATCCCGTGGTTTGCTCCAACACATAGCCCTTGTTTTGATAGTCTATTCTCTGATTCCTTCCTACAGGCGCCAGATATGGATTCACGTTAAACACGTTAAGGAAAGGCGGGCGGGGACTTGCATTTGCGGCCACGCGGTAGAAAAATCCTTCGAGCGCGGTGTTGCTGCCATCAAAAACTGTCTTGTTTCCTTCCATGTCGACAACTCCGATGCTGCCTCTTAAACTTGCCAAATTATTATCGGGAATGTCTCTGATGTCTGTCAATTTAGACCATGCTCCCCATAAAGTTTTGGGATTTTCTATATTATCCATGTATTCCAATTTTCTCCAGCGTCTAAGGTCTTGCAGGCGCGAATACTCGAATGCAAATTCCATACGGCGCTCCCTGCGGATTTCCCAAAGCAGCTGAGGTACATCGCCTCTGTCCGGACTGTCGGGCAACAGGGAGATATTCAAAGCCGCCGTTTGCCGCACCCCTGCCGCAATAGCTTCCGGGTCAAGCGGCCGGCGGCGTATGAGGTTAATCGAATTGTCAATGTCGGTTTGCGTAATATTATCGCCACGCTCGTATTTTGCTTCAATCCAGTTTAGAAGCACTTCTGAGTAGCGCAGAACGGGATAGCCGTTTGTGTTGGCGCTTCCGCTCCACTGAATGGGAGGACCTGTTGTGCTGGCGCCGGGCTCTTTATACGCCAACGCATGTCTGGCTACAAACTTTGTTACGTACAGATTTGAGGGCTGCGACCTGCGCGTGGGGTGTTTATAAAACGAGGCCTCGAATCTGGAATCGCGTGTTTTTATAAGATTCACCATATCAAAGTATTGATTGTCTAACGCAGGGTCAAAGCCATTTTCGGGAGAAGTCTGCCAGTCGGTACCGTCGTTGCATATAAATGCCATTACTAACGAGATATTAGGGCCATACCACCTTCCGTCCACCATGTTGCATGAACTCCCTATGGAGTGGGTTAAGCTTTTGTCTTGGCTGTACCTGCGGTAAAGTATAACTTCATTTAGGGTATTTGCTTCCGTAGAAACAAAGAGCGAACGAAAACTGGCGTTAAACCGGCTGGCGTTGGTACCGTAAGAGTTGATGACCACTTCTGCCGCTCTGACGGCAAGGTTTAAAAATTTTTGCACTCTGGCTTGGTCGTTATGGTGGTACTTTTGCCATGTGCCTTCAAACAGCGCCCAGCGGCTTACGAAACTTGCCACCACAAGCGGGGTAAGTTCGGCCTTTGCAGTAGTTGCTGTTCCTCTTATGTTTTCCATGGCAAATACAAAGTCGTCGTGTATCGCATCCATAACTTGGTTACGCGGGGTGCGCGGTTTGTACAGTTCGTCAAGCTCTGCACTCCCTATTTCGCGGTCGTAATAGGGCACGTCTCCAAAGGTACTGACCAAGCTGGCATAGTCTAAGGCCCTAAAGAATCGGGCTACTCCTAACCAGTGGTTCTTTTGGTCGGGCGTTAAAATGTTGCCCATTTTGTTTTCAATGCGGTCAATCATTATGTTTGCTTTGCGTATCCACAAAAAGTTCCAGTCGCGTCCGCCATAGATGCTGGTCCATTGCAAAGCGGTTTCGTTGTTCCCTCTTGAGTTTGGTACGATGGACGTAAAGGGCGTTTGCGCAGCTTCGTTCATGTAATCGTCGCTGAACTGGTATCCGGTATGCGCGGCGGCGGCGGTAGAATAGCCGTAAAAAGCGTGGTCATAAAATCCGTTGGCGTATAGCCTCAACTGAGATTCGCTTGTCCAAAAGTTTTCGTCATCCCAAGCCGTTAGCTGCGGACGGTCGAGCATATCGTTGCATCCAAACAGGAAAAAGGCTGTAAAAGAAAGAAGTATTAGTATTTTTTTCATAACTGTTATGCTTTTTTATTTTTTAATCGTAATATACTTAGAAGGACACCTGTAGGCCGGCAGAAACAGACTTAAAGGTAGGAGGTCCTTGTCCGGTACGCGATAGGTTTGCATTTGCAGAAGTTGTATTGAACATGGAATAGCCCGAAACCACTTCGG
>WRBG01000030.1 GCA_009784635.1 Bacteroidales bacterium
CGAACCACTAATACTGAGCATCAAAAAACTTTTTTCCGGCTTTAGTGTGGTCCAAAACATACAAGCCCAGCCCAATGGCAATGATAACCAAACACATAATTATTGCAGCCATTTAGCAATATCCATAAACCATTTGCCTATCTCTTTCTTCATGTCATTCTCAATTGAGACACAAATATAAGGATTATTCCATCAACGGCAAAAGTAAAGGGTCGGTTTTAAACGGCGCTACCGCCCGTTCAAAAATCCCCGACATATACGCCAAGGCCATTCCGTAATTGGAAACGGGTATCCCCCGCTCAAGCAAGCAAGCCACCCTTGCACGCAACTGCCTTGGTGTCACCATGCATCCCCCGCACTGAATGGCTAAGGCAAAAACGTCAATCCGCTCCGGCAGGGAATCCAATCCGGCCACTATGGTAAAGCGAATGTCTTTGCCGGTAAAGGAACGAATCCGGTTGGGGAGCTTGACCCGGCCTATGTCTTGGCAGCCTACTTGATGGCTACAACTTTCTAAAATCAAGACCTCGTCTCCGTCCTGCAAACGGCTCAGCACCGGAGTGCCGGATAAGAACTGGGGAAACAGGCCTTTGTGGTGGGCAAGCAGGACGCTGAAGCTGGTGAGAGGCACAGAGGGGGGAACCCACTGCTCTACCCATCCAAAGAGTTGACTGTCGGTAATAATCAAATCGGCAGGTAGGCCTTTTTGCATATAGTCCTTAAAAGAGGATTCCGTCAGTACAAGGGCCAGCGCCTGATGATTCAAAACATCTCTAATAGTTTGCACCTGAGGTAAAATCAAGCGACCCTCCGGCGCTTCGCTGTCTATGGGACAAACCAATACTACGGTTTGGTCTTTGTCTATGAGCTTGCCCAACAAAGATTTGGGATGGGAAATCGCCGGCGCTAACTTTTTTTGTATACACGCCAACAAAGTTTCTATGCCCGCTCCGTCTTTGGCCGAGCAGGAACACACTTCCGAAGCATTATTCCGGCCAAGTTCTTCTGCCAAACCTGCGTCCAAAGGACAAAGGTCTGATTTGTTGTGTACCCATATGAAAGGCAGGGAAGCCCGACTGCAAGCCGCCGCCCACTCCCGCTCATGCTCCCCCACCCTGTTGTCGGTAAACAGCAACAAGCCCAAATCGGCTTCTTTAATCACGGCCTTGCTTGCGGCCACCCGTTGGGCGCCCAAGTCCCCAACATCGTCCATGCCTGCGGTATCTATAAATACCACCGGGCCTGTACCGCTGAGTTCCATGGTCTTTTTTACCGGGTCGGTGGTGGTTCCGGCCACATCCGACACAATGGCTACCTGCTGGCCGGTAAGGGCGTTAATCAGAGAACTTTTACCGGAGTTGCGGAGGCCAAAAACCGCGATATGAGGACGGTACATACCTGCTAAAATTATTTTTCTTGGGTATTACCCTCAAATCGTCCAACCAAGTTTACCTGTATTTTACTCAGATGAAATCCGGGAATCTGCACACGGGGTAAATAATCCGCAATCAGTTGTTCCAATTCGGGAATATGGGCGTCCGCGATAAAACTGTTGTCGTCTGCGCAAAGGTGGACGTGGGGGGTCGGGGTAATGTCGAAAAACATTTTGTTCCCATCTGTGGCAACACGGGAAATCACCCCCATCTGCACAAACTTGTCAAGGGTGTTGTAGATGGTGGCCGGAGAAATATAAGGCGCCTTTTCCTGCACCTTTGAGATGACTTCATCGGCAGAGGCGTGGCACAAAGATTCTAAGGCCTCAAACACGGCCACCCGCTGAGGGGTTATTTTGATTCCGGATTTCAAAAAAGTTGTTACCATAAGTGATGTGTGTCGTTTGTAGCCCTAGGCAGACTCGAATAAATACTTTGCCGCAAATTTAATGATTTTTTTGAATTACACACAGATCGATAGAAATGGGAGGTCATTCGGCCTTATGGTTTACGCAAAAAACCCCGCACGGCTCCGGTACGGGGTGGGGTAGACTTAAAAACAAAAAGGAGCCTAAATTTCAATCAACTCGGCAGAACTACGTATGCGCTCTGATAACTCAATAAGCGCGTCTTTTATCCTCTTTTTCTCGTCAGATGTAAACTCACCTACATTCGCACGCCCGTGGAGTTTGTCGTAGAACCATCCAACAGTTTGGGCAGGAAAGGCGCGTTTGGCAATCTTTGACCATGTTATTTCTAAAAGTATATCATCAAGCTGGCGCACAAGGGCAGAGGGGGGGGTTATTCGTGTTTTCATGTTATTTGTGTTTTAATAATCTGTTAGTGTCCTTATGATAGCGCTAACGAAAAAACGGTCAATAGACCGTCTTTTTTGTAGCCCCACGCAGACTCGAACTGCGATCTAAAGTTTAGGAAACTTTCGTTCTATCCCTTGAACTATAGGGCCTTATATGCGTTTAATACGCCCACTTGTAATACATGGCGCCCCAAGTAAATCCGGCGCCGAAGGCGGCGAAAATTATGGAATCGCCCTTTTTAAAATTCTTTTCGCTTTCCCAGAGTACCAAAGGAATGGATACGGCCGAAGTATTGCCGTAACGCTCAATGTTAATCAGCACTTTGTCTGGGGAAAGACCCAGCCGGTTGCCGGTAGCCTCAATGATGCGGAGGTTGGCTTGATGGGGAATGAGGTAGTCTACATCATCGTGGCTGAGGTTATTTCTACGCATTATGGTCTCGGCCACATCGGCCATATTGGTAACGGCGTACTTAAATACCTGCTGTCCTTCTTGATGAATAAAATGCTCCCTACGCTTTATGGTCATTTCCGTAGGCGGATAAGAGGAGCCTCCGGCCTTTTGGTAGAGGTATTTGCGGCCCACTCCGTCTACATGGTTTTGGTAATCGAGCAGGCCGAGTCCGGAATCCGGAGACGGCTCTATGAGCATGGCTACGGCCGCATCTCCAAAAAGGGGACAGGTTGCCCTGTCTTTATAATTGACGATGGACGACATTTTTTCTCCTGCAACCAAAATCGCCTTTTTGACGCGCCCGCTCCGGATAAAAGAATCCACTGTGGAGTAGGCAAATACAAAACCGGAGCAACCGGCGTTGATGTCGTAGCCCCAAGCATTTTTAATGTCCGTTTTATCGCAGATGATGTTGGCAGTGGCCGGAAAAGGCATGTCGGGGGTTACGGTGCAACACAGCACCATATCTATCTCGGAGGGAGGGGTATTTGTTTTTTCGAGCAGCTTTTGCACGGCGGCGGCGCCCATGACGGAATTGCCTTTGCCCCTGCCCCTCAGAATCCGCCGCTCCTTAATCCCTACCCGACTCATAATTCATTCGTGGGAGGTGGCCACCATCCGACTGAGGGTGGCGTTGGTGAGGACGTAGTCGGGGAGAAAGGCTTCTATACCCGTAATGGCTGAGTGTATATTATTCATTTGAAATAGCTTCTTTAATTTTTTGAACAAGACCTGCTTTATAGGTCGCTTCTGATTTTAATATCATATGGGCGATGGCGCGTGGACTGGATGCTCCATGTCCTATGACTACCGGAGCGTTGATTCCCAAAATAGGGGTGCCTCCGTATACTTCGTAATCAAACCGGTCAAAAAAGGCATTGCCAAATCCAAAGTCTTTGAGCAGTTGAAACATGGCCTCGGCCTGTTTGATTACTATATTGCCGGCGAATCCGTCTGTTACGATTACGTCGGCAATGGTTCCGGAAAACAGATGACTGCTTTCTATATTCCCTACAAAATGAAAAGAAGGGTTTCCGTCCATCAGTTCATAGGTCTCCCGCGTGAGCATATTGCCCTTATCGGGTTCTTCCCCAATATTCAGCAGGGCCACCCTAGGGTTTTTTATGCCCATGATGTTGCGGGCATAGACAGAGCCGAGCAATCCAAACTCAAAGAGGTTGTCGGGACGGCAGTCGGCATTGAGTCCCACGTCGAGCAGCAGGGCAGACCCTCCTGTTTGTACCGGAAATACGGCAGAAATACAGGGTCTGGTCAAGCCTTTGACGGTCTTTAGGATGCTCTGCGCCCCTACCAGCATGGCTCCGGTATTTCCGGCTCCGGCAAAAGCGTCTATAGCCCCCTGTTGGAGGGCTAAGAATCCGGCTACCAAGCTCGAATCCTTTTTTTGTTGGAATGCTTTTACCGGATGCTCCCCCATTTCGATAACCTGAGCGGTGGAGACAATCTCCATACGCAGGGCATCTATCTGCCGAGGATGGCAAATTTCCCGGATTTTGCGTTCATTACCAAAAAGAACGATTGTGGAGTCGGACGCTAAACTGTCTAAAGCTTGGATGGCTCCCAGTACCACGTGGAGGGGGGCATAATCCCCTCCCATAGCGTCTACCCCAATTTTCATATCCGCGGAGGATTACGCGGTTTTCTTTGCAATAATCAACCGGCCACGGTAGTATCCGCATTCGGGACAAACCCGATGGTAGATTACGGTTGCCCCGCAGTTAGAGCAGCTGGCCAAAGTAGGCAGCTCTAATTTTTGGTGGGTCCTGCGCTTGTTACGGCGCTGCTTGGAAGTTTTGTGTTTAGGATGGGCCATATATACAATTTTTAAATTAATTCACTGTGAGTTCCGCGATTTTCTTTTCCATTTCGGGGTCGCATTGACCTTGGGGATGCAGGGATTGCAGGGGAAGGCTGACGCAGGCGCTGTCGTAGAGGTATTGACTCAAATCCAACTCGGCCTCTGTGGGTTCCAAAAGGATGATTTCTCCGTCCTGCTCCCAGTCCTCTGTGGGGATATTTTTGCCAAACTGAAGCGCCACCGGAGCGCAATAGTCTATCGGTACCCGGATATCGCCCAAACAGCGGTCGCAAGAACGCAGCACCGACCCCTCCAACGCCACCTCCAACATCATCCGGTCGGCCTGTTTTTCCAGTGCCACGCGGGCTTCTACATGAGCTTCTCTGAGGTCTCGGTTTCCGAATTGGTCAAAAAAGTCCTGCCCCAGCGTCCAAACGTAATGGTGTACGCCCGCAGCCAAGCCCTTTAAAGAAATCACGGTAGGGAACTTTTTGTTCACAATTTTGCTTCTGTAATGAATGGGCAAAGGTAAACAAAATTGTAAAAACTACAAGACAAGACCAAGGAATAAACGGGCCATCCACTGCATGCGTTCCAAATTTATTTATCTTTGCCGCAATTTTTAGGCTCGATGAATCAAACTCCCTACTGCTCGGACAAGTATCAATATACTATGAGTAAGACTTTTATGGACAGCGGTCTTGACCGTCGGGAGGCGATTTTTAACCTGCTGTTCAGGAAGGCGCCCGACAGAAACAATTGGGCGGTGGTCAGCGGCACCAGAGATGCTGTGGCGGTAGCTATGGCCTTGGGCGACCGGCCCGCCTCTTTTTTTGAAGGATTTTTGCCCGGCGACCACTACTCGGCCTTTAGGGAACACCTGTCTACGGTTCGTTTTACCGGAACCATTTGGGCCATGGAGGAGGGAGAAATCGCCTTCCCGGGCCAACCCATTATGATTATCAAAGCCCCGCTGCTCCAAGCCCAATTGCTGGAAACCCCGCTGCTCTGCATCCTCAACCATCAGATGGCGGTGGCTACCAAGGCATCGCGGGTATGCCGAAGCACTTCTAAGCCTGTCAGCGAATTTGGTTCCCGCCGCGCCCATGGGCCATGGGCGGCCGAACACGGCGCCAAAGCCGCCTATATAGGAGGCTGCGCCAATTCTTCTAACGTCCTTGCTAAAACCCACTACGACGTTCCCTGCGTGGGCACTATGGCCCACAGCTTTGTGCTGGCCTTTGGCCCTACGCCCGCCTTTGAATACGATGCTTTCACCGCTTATATCAAGAGTCATTACGGAGAGCCTTTGGTGCTTTTGCTTGACACCTACGATACCCTTAAATCAGGCATACACAACGCCATAAAGGCTTTTAAAGACTGCGGCATAGACAACGGATACCGGCCCATGTTTGGCATAAGGCTCGACAGCGGAGATTTGGCCTATCTGTCTACAGCCTGCCGCAACTTGCTGAACCAATCCGGACTCACAGAGTGCAAAATTATGGCTTCTAATGCTTTAGACGAATATCTTATTGCCGACTTGGAGCGACAGCATGCCGCCATTGACTGTTATGGAGTGGGAGACGCCATTGCCACCAGCAAGCACAATCCTTGCTTTGGAAACATCTATAAATTGGTGCAGATGGGCGACCAACCTGTACTCAAGCGCTCCGAAGACAAGGGCAAACTCATCAATCCGGGCTTCCAAAGAACCTACCGTATTTTTCAAGAAGGAGAATGTAAGGCAGACGTAAGCTGCTTGGTCGGGGACGCTTTGAGCCGCAACATAGAGGAGGGGGCTTCTATTTTACTCCATGACGAATTAGACCACAGCAAACAAGCCCGCTATGCGGCAGGCAGCTACAGCTACAAGGTGTTACAAAAACTTATGGTTGACCAAGGCGTCCTCCATGGGTCTGAACCTTCCATACACCAAAAGCGCAGTTATTATCTGAGCAACTTGGCCCAATTTAACCCCACCGAAAGACGCATCATCAATCCACATTTTCATAAAGTAGACATTTCTGACGAACTGTACCAATTAAAAATTAACTTACTCCATGACATCCAACGACAACTCAATTCCGACTAACTCGGGCGGACGCATCCACCTGATTGTAGATATGCTCAACGACTTTATATCGGGCAGCATGGCCTGTAATCACGCCCGGGAAGCCATTTCCAAAATAATTGACCGGATTAACGCCTACCCCCAAGAGGAGGTAGTATATATATGCGACTCCCATCCCTCGAACCACTGCTCTTTTGCCGAACAGGGCGGCCCTTGGCCTCCCCATTGTGTAAAGCACAGTTTTGGGCAACAAATAGATTTAGCATTTTACACCCGCGTGGAACATCCCCATCTGCGCCCCCGCATCAGCGAAAATATTTTTGAAAAAGGCTGGGCCGCAGACAGGGAAGAATATTCCGGATATCAAGCCATTGGCCCCAACGGAAAAAAACTGAGCGAATTTCTTTTGCCCGGACAGCCTGTAATCATCAGCGGCATTGCTACCGAATACTGCGTATTGGAGTCGGCAAAAGACCTTTTGGCCAACGGCCATCCGGTAGAAGTTTTGCAGGACGGACTGGGCTATGTTACTATGGACGGGCACAAGCAGGCCCTGTCCCAAATGAAGGAATTAGGCGTTAAGATGTGCTGAGCGGGGAGGTTGTGCCGATTTAAAGAAGCCGGCATAACTTAAATCTTCGTCTATTCCTTCCCAGCGGATACCCATTTTCCCCCATTTAAAATCGGCACGTTGAGTCGGCGAGGCAGTCCGAAGCAAAGGAAAGTCCGCAAACAGACGACTAAAAACTTTACCGTCCGTTGTTTGAATATAAACGGCAGAATCATCCACCCAAACTTTGATAACTGTTTTCATTATACAGAAAAAATGGTTGGCATAATATCTTATTTTAACACTTCCCTAACAGGTTTAACATATTTTTTTTGTAGGCTTCTACGCCGGCTTGGTCAAAAGGATTAACGCCTAACATATAAGCGCTTATGCCACAGGCGACTTCAAAAAAGTAAAGCAAAGCCCCCAAGTGATAAGCGTCCAATTTGGGAATTTCTATACGGATATTGGGCACGCCTCCGGCTACATGGGCCATAAGGGTTCCCAATTCGGCCATTTTGTTACACTCGTCTATTCGTTTGCCGCTCAAATAATTCAGTCCGTCCAAATCCAAGGTGTCGGCCTCTATGTGCAGGTTGCGTTCAGCTTGGGCTATGCTGATTAAAGTTTCCATCAAGAAACGCGGGCCTTGTTGTATGTACTGACCCAAAGAATGTAAATCGGTGGTAAAATCCACGCCGGCCGGAAAAATGCCCCTGCCCTCTTTACCCTCGCTCTCGCCAAACAACTGCTTCCACCATTCGGTAAGGTAATGAAGCTTGGGATGATAATTAGCCAGCAGTTCTACCAATTTGCCCTGCCGGTGCAAGGCGTTACGGGCTGCCGCATAGCGCAGGGCGGGATTGTCTAAACAAGCCTCAAGGCAGTATGTCATCTGGGCGCAGGCGCCGGCTACAAGGGCCTCAATATCTACGCCGGCAACGGCCATGGGCAAGAGTCCCACCGGAGTCAAGACAGAAAAACGACCACCCACATCATTGGGAATCACAAAGCTGCGGTATCCCTCCCCATCGGACAAGCGTTTCAAGATTCCTTGGGAAGCGTCAGTAACAACCGCTATCCTCCGTACAGCCTCTGTTTTTCCGTATTTTTCCTCTATGTGTTTTTTGATGACCCTAAAGGCAAGGGCAGGTTCCATGGTGGTTCCCGATTTGGAAATGACCACACAGGAGCAGGAGCGACCCTGCATCAGTTCCAGCAGTTCCGACACATAGTCCTCGCTTAGGTTTTGTCCGGCAAAAAGCACCAATGGACGCTCCCGTTGGGGCAACAGGGCTTGAAAGCTGTGCGACAAAGCCTCAATCACTGCTTTGGCCCCCAAATAAGAGCCGCCAATGCCAATGACCACCACCACATCCACAGCCCTTGACAAATCATCGGCCGCCTCTTTTATTTGCGTGATTTCTAACTTGGTTATAGTTTTGGGCAGGGACAGCCAACCCAAAAAATCATTCCCAGCGCCCCTTCCCTCCTTTAAAGTGTACAAGGCTTCTAAGGCTTGTGTGTGGGCCTCTTTCCATGCCGAGGGGGGAACGAAGGACTCCGCCGCCTGTACATCTACTTTAATGGGATTCATCATCATTCCATTGTTTTAACGCAATTTGTCCAACAACTGTCTGATGGTGGCGGCAGGGTTTCTGCCCTCATACAAAATCGCATGCACCGCATCTGCAATCGGCATGGGCACTTGATACGATTTATTGAGTTCATAAATACAGCGCGAACCGTAATAGCCCTCGGCCACCATATCCATCTCCAATTGGGCGGCGCGCACAGAATACCCCTTACCCAGCATACTCCCAAAAGTACGGTTGCGGCTGAATTGGGAATAACAGGTTACCAACAGGTCTCCCAAAAAGGCCGACCGAGCGGTGTCTCTGTTTTTACAGGGATGGGTCTTGTCCAAGAAGTTTTTCATTTCGTGGTAAGCGCTGGTAATCAGAACAGCAGAAAAATTATCGCCGTATCCGAGCGAATGACAGATTCCGGCGGCCAAAGCATAGATATTCTTGAGGACTACCGCATACTCCACCCCGTAAATATCGGTGGAAGTTCCGGTTTTAATAAAACCACAGGCAAAGGCTTTGGACAGCGATTGAGCCACCTCGTCTCGCTTACAGGTTATCGTCAAATAAGAAAGCCGCTCCATAGCCACTTCCTCGGCATGGCAAGGCCCGCTTATCACCCCCAAGTGGTCGAAAGGAATCCCGTATCTCCGGTTAAAAAATTCCGTAATGGTAATGTTTTCGGAGGGAACCATGCCCTTGATGGCCGTAATGATGAACTTATCGGCTAAGGACACCGACAACGCGGCTATTTCCGATGTAAAATAAACCGAAGGAATACAAAAAATCAATACATCAGCCTCCCTAACCACCTTGTTGATGTCGGCGCTCATGTCTAAACGGGCAGGCTCTAACCGAGCCGATTGTAAAAAATGCGGATTATGGTTGTGTGTGCGTATATAATCTATCATATCCTCATCCCGCACAAACCAAGAAAGTCTGGCTTGAGTATGGAGCAATACTTTGACCAAAGCCGTGGCCCAACTTCCGCTGCCGATTACGGCAAAACGCTTGGAAGCGTGTTCAAATCTGTTTTTCATAGTCCACAAAGATACTTCATTTTTGACGAATCGCGGCTTTATCCTAACTTTATGCACTTTTTGGGACATCTCATGAGATTTACTACTGTATACGACAAGGCTTTAGCAAACATCCCCCTAAGCAGGGAAGAGGCACTTGCCCTCTATACCCAAGCCCCTACCCCTTTGCTGATGCAGTTGGCTCAAGAAATCCGCTACCAAAAAATTCCCCAAAAGGAGGTAAGCTGGCAAATTGACCGCAACGTAAATATCACCAACCTGTGTATTTCGGGCTGTCTTTTTTGTAACTTCCACTGCAAAAGGCACGAACGGGACAAAGCGTTTATTACCTCTTTGGAGGAGTACAAATCCAAAATAGACGAAATGCGGCTGCTGGGAGGAGACCAGTTGTTGCTTCAAGGCGGTCTGCATCCGGAACTTGGCATTGAATTTTACGAACAACTCTTTTGCTCCCTAAAAACATATGCTCCGGATGTTAAGCTGCACGCCTTGGGGCCTCCCGAAATCGCCCACATTGCCCAAATAAGCCGGTTGTCCTACCGCTCCGTCTTAGAACGATTGGTAGCCGCCGGTTTGGACTCGCTCCCCGGCGCCGGAGCCGAAATCCTCAGCGACAGAGTCCGCAAGGCGCTCTCTCCCAACAAACCCAACACCCAAGCGTGGATAGAGGTGATGCGCCAAGTCCACCAAATGGGCCTGCTCACATCGGCCACCATGGTGTTCGGACATATCGAAACCATCCAAGAGCGCATCGACCACCTGCTGACCCTCCGCGACCTCCAAGCCCAAAAGCCCCAAGGCGCGCCCGGATTTCTCTCCTTCATTTGCTGGCCCATGCAAACCAAAGGGACGCTGCTGTCCCAAACATCCCATATTCCCCCCCCTTCCCCCGTCGAATACATCCGCACCATAGCCATCGGCCGGATTGTGCTGCACAATATTCCCAACATACAGGCATCTTGGCTCACGGTGGGCGTTCCTACCGCCCAACTGTGTTTGCACGCAGGAGCCAACGATATGGGTTCTATTATGATAGAAGAACATGTAGTCTCGTCCGCCGGCAGCCGCCACCGCCTCAACAGCACGCAGATGCAGGAAGCGATTCGCGCAGCGGGCTTTGCGCCTTGGCTAAGGAATCAAGGATATGGGAAGAAAGATTTAAGCTCGGTTACATTTGTTCAATAAACAACCTGAAAAACGGATCCGTAAGAGAATGGATTCATGGTGGTAAGTACTTGAAATTTTGTGCAAAGATAGATATTTTTTGTCATTACGCAAAAATGCGTAACGCAAAAATGCGTAATTTGATTAGCGTTTTGCACAAGGGGCGTCCACAACTTTTGCGATGAGTCCAAAAATTTCATGTAGATTTGTTGCCATATAAACACAATTGTATGAAGCGCAACATTGTTCTTTTTTTGCTGACCGGATTACCGCTGCTCATCTATGCGCAGCGCAGCCTGCCGGACAGCCTGTCGGTATCATTTCGCAATCAGTTGGAAATCTTTCCTCAAGAAAAGATATACGTACATACCGACAAACCCTACTACCTTTCGGGAGAGAAGATATGGTTTAGGGCGTGGTTGGTTGATGCCATTACCCATGCTCCCTCTCCGGTCAGCAGATATGTCTATGTGGAGTTAATCAACCACTTGGATTCTGTGGTAACACGGGTTAAGATATGCGAAGAACAGGAAGCGTACCACGGCCATATCCTTATTCCCGATGATACGCCTCAAGGCGCCTACACGCTACGCGCCTACACCACCTTCATGCGCAGCCAAGATGAACACTACTTCTTCACCAAAACCCTCTACTTAGGCGCTCCCCCTGCTCATACCGCCCAAACAGAAACGCGGCCTTTTCATCAATCAGCCGATGACGATTTTGATGTCTCCTTTTATCCGGAAGGAGGCTCCTTGATACTGGGCGCGACGGGGAGAGTCGCGTTCAAAGCTGTGAAATCCAACGGCCAATCAACAGAAATTTCCGGTGCGGTATACAATCAATCTCATGAAGAAATTGGGACGATACAGTCTATCCACTTGGGGATGGGCTCTTTTCCATTTCTGCCCCAAAAGGGGGAGCGCTATTATGCCATTTGCACAAACGACCAAGGGAAAACCAAGTTTTTTGACCTTCCGCCGGCGCTTGATTATGGATATTCGCTTTCTGTTAGTCAATTAACAGGTCGGTTGACCGGGAATCTTCACGTATCGGTACAAAAACCTGCCGGCGCCGCTTCAAATGATGAACTCTACCTGCTGGCCCATACCCGCGGGATGATACATTTCATTGACCCTTGGGACCATGAGCAAAACTTTGAGGTGATGGCAAAAGAATGGTTTCCATCGGGCGTGTTGCATTTGATACTGTTTGACGCCCATCTACGTCCGGTGAGTGAGCGATTGGTATTTATCAACAACGATGACCAAGCTCAAGTCGTCTATCGTACAGATAAGGAGCGATACGCGCGTCGCTCATTAGTAAAAAACAGCGTAACCATCACAAATATAGATGGTCAACCCTTGGACGGTAGTTTTTCTGTTTCGGTAACTTCCAACAGGGAGGTTGCGCCCGACACTACAACCAATATCTTGACTCAATTGTTGCTGACCTCCGATTTACGCGGCTATATCCAAAATCCTGCATCCTATTTCCAACCCGGCCTTGAATCGGCAAACGCCTTGGATTTGCTGATGCTTACACAGGGCTGGAGACGCTACAACATGGCTGAGTTGGCGCAGGGACGCTTTGCTCGGCCTACATTTCCCATTGAGTGGGGGCAAGAGGTTTCGGGAAGCGTCCAAATGGCATCCTCCGGCAGGGCAGTCGAAGATGTTGAGGTACACATTGCCAGCCTTGCTATGGGCGTTTTTTTCCATACTGCCCAAACCAACAGTGAGGGACGTTTTCGTATGTCTATCGGGGAATTTCCCGACAGTACGCGATTTGTCGTCAGTGTAGAATCCCCAAGAAGAACAAATATTGAGTTGATTTTGGACAAGGAGGCCTTTCCGGAACGGACTTTGTCCATGGTTTCACCCGTTGAAGTGGATAAAAATCAATTTGCCCAATACGCCTACAAAGCAGAGCGGCAATTTATTGATGAGGGCGGTATTCGCGTGGTACAATTGTCGGCGGCTGTGGTTGCGGCAGACCGGAAGCCGGTGCCTCCCTATAAGTCCCAATTTTACCAACCTCCACCACCTGCACGCACCCTTACAGGGGAGCAAATGGCGTTGCGTCCTCCCGGTACAAGTATCTATGACCTAATGAGTACTGTCCTGGGTGTAGCCATATGGAGAGACGAGGCGGGGAATCGATATGCTCTTCTGCGCCCCCGTCCCTTATGGGAGGGTGAAACCATCATGGATAGGATACCCCTAATTTTGCTGGATGATATGCCCATGGATTATAGCGTTATCAATTCTATCAGCACGTCTGATATTGCACACATTGACGTATTGATGCCCGGCGCTTCTTCTGCCATGTTTGGCATGCGGGCCCCTAATGGAGTGGTATCCATCTTTACCAAGAGTGGCCGTGGCATCAGTGATGTGGGCCGCACAACCGCTCCACTGCCCAATATCAAAGCGCTTATGCCCTTGGGCTACCAGCAACCCGTAGCGTTTTACGCGCCCAAATACGAAACCCAAGCGCAGCGCAACAACCCCAAACCCGATGTACGCACCACCATACACTGGCAACCCGTGGTGTCGATAAATAATCAAGGCGTGGCGACTTTTGAATTTTACACCTCAGATGAGCCAACCTCCTACACTGTTACCATAGAGGGGGTAGCCGGAGACGGGACGATTATTCGAAAAGTAGGAAAACTGACGTTGCAGTAGCGATTTCGTCAATTTTATCCATTACAATATCATATCAAGAAAAAACCGTCCGAAATTTATTCGAGACGGCTTTTTTACGCCTTTGCTTTGTTTTAACAAAATGATAGTAAAGTTATTACTGATTCGTAATAGTAGTATCATCACATTCGGTGAAAAACACGCTATTAGTGCCACCACTACCAGTATTGCCAGTACCAGTATTACCAGTACCAGTATTACCAGGGGGGCATATCCCCCAGTCTGTATGGTAATTGCAACCTATCTGGGTGGGAGGCATTGGAATTGTACATTCCGGAAATTCTGAACCACCTTGGACCCTGCTCATTTCTTGATTGCCTAATTGGGCAATCACTTGTTTGTTTAATTGTAATTTTTTCATAAATGATTAAATTTAGAGTTAATAAAATATCGGGGGCGAAGATATGAAAAATTTACAGATATCAACAAATTTTTATTTCTCGAGTTCCATTGGCGTGCAAATACTGACCAAAAATTAAGGGCTGCCCAAACGAGCAGCCCTTAAAAAATGGGGTGTTTCAGCAGGCGCTATCTATTGCCGCCGGCCCACCAAACATTCTCGCTGTACACATAAGTGCCGTCTCCAAAAACACCACGAAGAATCGCATTGTTATTCACGTCGCTATTGCCATAAGTAAATCGCAACGGGAATTGCAGCGGATTCTTCAAAAATCCGGTAGTCCATGCATCGCCCATTGCTCTGCAGCGGCGATAATCATGATAGGCTTCCAATGCCTCACATTCAAAGAATGACAAATACTTTTGAGTCATAACTTCGGCCAAGGGATTGGCGTCAAATAAAGGCTTTACTTCATCTTCAAAATAGCTCTCTGCCATTGCGGGAGTGAGGCCGCCGGTAATGTTATTCACCTGAGCAAATGCCGCAATTACAGCCTCTTTCAATGCAACTTCTGCTTGTGCTATCTGACCTAACCTCACATGGGCTTCGGCTTTCAAGAAAAGCAACTCGTGATAGCTCATCATAAAGGTCGGGGCTGTATTTCTAACGCCGGCTACGGCAAAAGTGGATGACGACAGCGCGGATCTGGCAAACGCATTTTGATCTTGA
>WRBG01000031.1 GCA_009784635.1 Bacteroidales bacterium
CTGCTCGCGGTGTTTTCCTGTACCTTTAGCATAAAGGCTCTGGTATTGGCGGGCAATCCGTTTACATGCCGCTCTTCAAAGCTGGCCCAATTTTGGTCAATCTGCTGTACCCAAGGCAGGTTGGCGGTTACCAACACCAAGACCGAGTCTCTGTCTCCCGAAAGTTCGGGCATGTTGGCCTGTAAGGGCAGGAAAGACAGCTGGGGAGAGGCAGCCTGCTGGCTGATGGTATACTCCCTAACATAGGCATTGGCTTCCAGCACTCCTGTCTGTCTAAAGACAATGGTGGTAGTTCTAAGAGACATTTCATTGTTCGCAAGCACATTAAAGCTACAACTGTGGGCATCGAAAGTGATGCCTGTTACCCATGGGTCGGTCTTACTAAAGTCTACCGTCCAATTAAAGTTGGCCGCTACGTCTACCCTGTATTTATCTACAGATGCAATTGCCGGTACGTTAATGTATTGGGTCGGGAAAAATGTAGCGACTGCGGCGGCTCCGTCTTGCCGGACCAACAAGGAGGCCACTGCCGTGGGGGGAGACCCGGGGCCGGTGAAAATCAATTCTGTTTCACGGGTTTCTACCCTTGGGTTGGGTCTGACGTTGAAAAAGAAAACATCTTCTGTCATCAGTTTGGTGGGGATAATCACGACCCAATCGTCGGGACAACTTGCCGTATAGGGCACGTTGGAACTAATCGTCAGCATCTGGTCGCCTCCCGTTGCGCCTACGGACACAACAGTCCGCGAGGGCACAATGGCGGGGGCTTCTCCCGTCTGGGTAATCGTAAGTTCCTGCCTAAGCGGTCCATTCCTTTGGCTAAAAGTGATTTTAGCGGTACGGGGCGTTAAACCGGTGTTCTGCTCTACCTGAAAACTATAGATAGAACTGCTTATCAATCTGGTGGATACAAATTTAACCCAAGGCACGTCAATGCTTAGGTTTACTTCTACGTTGGTAGACACTTCCATTTCTGCGGTTCCACCGTCTGCCGAGACCGTCATGGAACTGTTTTTAAACGTAATCGTTGGCTCCTCTCCCAATTGAATAACTTCTACGGTCTGACGCGCCGAGGTTCCTGCAATGTGGAACCGCGTTGTGCGGGGACTTAGAGAAGTGTTGGGGCTTACGCTGACTTCAATGACTTTGTCTCCGTAGGCTTGATTGAGGTTTACATAGAGCCAAGAATCGGCAGTCTCTATGGTCCATAAAAAATTGGCCCAGATTTCAAACAGAAACGGAGTAGACTGATGGGCAGGCATTTCTATCCGGGTCGTTTGCACCGTCAATACTTCTTTTTCCGGTTTAATACAACCTGTTAGGCAAAGCGCCGCTAAAGGCAACAATACGGCTATTCTCCAAGGTGTTTTCATAATATTTATCATTTTACAGGCTCACGCCTAAATTAATTCTTTTATAGTTAGTTAATTGTTTCATTCCGCAGGGCCCATATAGTATACCACAATCCTGTCGCCATCTGCAATGAACAAGTAGCCGTCTTTTATGGCCATGCCTTTGGGGTTGTTTAACGTGCCGTCCGCGGGGATGTATTCTTGCACCATGCCCGAAAAGTCAGCTATAATTTGTTCGTAGTAGATGTCGCCAATTTGAATACGGGGAGGGGGAGGGAAAAAGCCGGAACAGGCAAAAGTCGGGCCTGTACTTGCTAAACTCCTGTACTTTACCGATACAATCCGACCCTTGTTTCTGCTTGCATCCCCATCGTTGCAAGACACTAATACGCGCTGATTAGCGCTGTCGTAAACAACGCCGTAGCAATTGTTCAGCACCACGGATTGGGGCACAATGGTAGGCGTTTGCCCCGATCCGGGGATTGTTACAGACGTCCAGCGGTTGCGGTTGCCCGCAAGTTGAGTCCAAAAAGATGAGTTTGGCGGGTGGTAATTTTCTCCATTTAATTGATAGGGAATCGAACCGTCCGCATTTTTCCAAGGATAGTCGTCTCGAATAAACGAATAAGATCCGCCTAACTGAGGCATATGTACAGCTCTTGTATAGAGTCGTTTATTGTCCACAACCCAGCCGACCACGCCTTGTACGGCGTCATCGTAACCAAAGGCAATACCTGTGGGGTTTCCACTGTAAGACAGCTCGTAAGACCATCCGTTTGCCGAGTTTACACGGGGAATCCGGCTGGATACCCAGCGGGCCAAGGTTCCTATCAAGCCGCTTTGGTTGTCTACAAAGTTGTCTAATTGCTCATACAGTCCGCCCAATAACTCATGGCCGGCAATCCAACCCACACGGGTGCCGCCTACCGGCGTCCAGTCGGGCATGGTTAGCCAAACATCGAGTAGTTGGGCAAAGTCAATTTGGATGCCAAAGGCGCTAATTAGCTCAAAGACATCTTCCAAAACAACGACCAAATCGGCATCCGAAGATCGGGCCAAATCTCTGACGAACCTGAGGTAGGCTTCGAGTTGAGGATTATCAAAGACGCCATGATCTAAGATGAGGTCAAATTCCAATGCGTTTACAATGTTTTTGATTTGATCCAGTATGCCGCCGGAGCTTATGGCCGACACAAAAGCGTCAACCTGAGGTTTATTTTGAATCAGGCTAAACGAACCGCCGCTCCCGTCGCTAAACTGCAAAAGATAGAGGGTGAGGGCGAGTTTGGTATTTGTGCCGCCCATCACCTCTTCGCTAAGGTTGGGCGTCATAGGGTAGCCCAAGAAAGAAGGACGGGGAGTGCGTTCCGACAGGTTTGAGATGTTCCAAGACCAAGGCGCCGTATGTTCAACACCTGCAAGATCCGGCAACAAATAGGGCCGCGGAGGGTATTCTGCCGGCTGGTCTTTGTAGTTGTTGATGGAGATGGGGGTGTCTCGGTTGGGGTTGGGCTCTGTAACGTAGTTGGATAGCAGCGCTAAGAGGTTAGCTCTGTCCGATACGATGTTTTGAGCAATGAAGCCCGCCTGCGCAGCAAGATAGTCCAAAATGTAATGATACCATTCCTCACCCGTTGCGGTGCCAAAAGCGCTTGCCAATGCATCGTATACGATTTCACTCAGCGGCATTTCTCCATTAGGCCCTATATAGTCGAGCAACAAATCCTCTATGGCGCCATACGGTAATTCCAAATCAACAGGCGACCACAGTGTTGCCAAGTTAAGCCCCCATTGCGGCTCCAAATAAAGGGGCGGCATGGGAATGCCTATTCTAATCTCATTGTTTCCACCATTTAAGAGGGCGGCGGCGGCGAAGGCCATACCCCCATAGAGTATGTCTTGTCCCAATGATCCGTTACTAAAGTACATAAACATGTCGGTAAACCTTATGATGACGTCGAACCTTATACCGGGTCCTGCAAGGGTAGGCCTAATAAAATCCAACAGGTTATCGAGCGCTAATTTTTCCCAGTTGATCTCCCCGGTGTCAAAATTAATACCATCTGTGTTGAGGGCCAGATTGATCATTCTGACCGCCCTCAGGATTTCGTTAATGTCTAAGTCGTCGGCGCCGAACTGGCCAAAGGCCAACTGAATCAAAAATTCCAACTCGGCGGGGATGAGTCCGGTGACAGCATTTAGGCTCTCCATATACCGGTAACTGCCAATACCCATGCCCTCTACATTGTTAGAGGCGGCAAAGTAAAGCCCGCCCTCGTAACGCCTGCTGCCGGAACCCGGGTACCAAGCAAGGGCGTTAAAGTTGCCGCGGGGGGCTATAAAGAGTTTTTGGGCCGGATTGTTTTGAAACCGCAAATGCCAACTCTCGCTGGTGTGGGTAAAATAGATTACCTGATCGCTGCTCCATTGTTGTGTGAGGGGGCCATAGGGAGGATCTTTGGCAAAACCTGCGGAAGCAGGGGAGTCTGCCGCCGATGAGCCAATATACAACCCGCCTCGGCCGTCAGCTACTATGCCTTTAGCGCCGGGCACCTTTACATACGGTACGGCGTTGCTTACCAATGAGAGGTTGTTTAAATCGGTAATACGAAAACGGTACACTTGGTCTTTGGCAGGCGCCGTTACGTACAGGTAGTCTCCGCAAACAGCTAATTGATCGGCTTCTATACCTTCAGGCATAAAGATTACCTGAGGAGGGGCGTTGGGACGGGTAGGGTCGTTTTTGGCGCCCGGCTCCGGAGCGTCCATAATGGGATCACAAGCAACCAAGAGGAGTACGGCGGTTGCACAAAGAGTACGTACAATATGGAGTTTAGTCGTCATGGCTGAGGTGGTAGATAAGGTAGGTCTCTTGGTTCATTGTATCTAAGTTCATCATATTGCTTCACGTATATAGTTACTTTTACATCAGACTCATTAGGAACAGAAATCGTTACTAACCAAGTTATGGTTTGAGATGTTACGGCACGAGTGCCTGATGGTTGAAACGTAAATGAACTGGGCACTGAGAGTGAAGTGGGATGCGTGGAAGGAGTGGCAGTAAGCCCCATGTTAGGCGTTCCGCTGGTAACATTATGGGGAATCCCAAAAGTAAGTGTCTTATTACCTCCTATCAATGCGTCGTCTCTGAGGCGAACATACGATATGGTAAAGCTATTGCCATCTATATGTCCGTCAAGTACAAAAGTTACCCGATTAGCGATATTGTGTCCTTGATTTCCGGTAAACGATATTGCCGTATGTTCAAGCGGATTGTCAGCGGACGGCATAGGTATTGGATAACGGTCGCCATTGCCCACTTCCCATCCGGATGCGCCAACAATCCTGATCCACCACCTCTTATCCTGAATAATGACCACTTCATACATATCCTCGCCTGTAGCGGCATTTCTAACTATGAACGGGTAGGAGCGCGGATTGTCAAAATCGGGATTACACGCTGTTCCTGAGACCGTAAATGTTCTACCGCTAAGGCCAATAGAGCCTACCCAATCCGGTCTGGTTGATACATCATGGCCAATGGCAAAGGTGCCGGGTATAGCTATTGTTTTGGACTTTGGGAGGGCGCCCGCAATCTTCAGTTCTAACTTGGGCAGTTGGCGCTTTTGGGTTACGGTGATGGCGGCGGACTGTCCGTTGCCGTAGGAGATGGTATATATGGCGACCTTGGGATTGTTTACATCGGTGTTTGGGTTGTTGGGGAAGACGGTTATGCTTACTGTCTCCTCATTTACTTCAGGGCTTGCACTCATTGGGCCAAAGGTAAAGCCACTCGATCCCGCATCGCCCGTTATGCTCCAAGGGTGGTTGGAAGTAATGGTAAAGGTTTGCGCGGCGGTTGCCCCACTGGCAGAAGCTCCAAACTCGATAGAAGTAGCGCTTATGTTGAATACAAGCTCTTTAGCAGACTGCACAACAGTCAAAGTCTCGGTTAGGCCGTTTCCGGTAATGGTTACGTAAGCGGTGCGGGATTGGGTCAAACTGGGGTTGGGGTCTACGGTAAAGGTAACGGGCTGTACCACTTCATCGGTAATCGCATCAAATGGAATAAGGCCCAAGGTGGGATTCATGCTCAGCCAGTTATCGCCCGCAGCCTCGTAAGAAATCGAAGCTGTCCATTCGCGGTTGCTCTTGGTATTGACAAGAACTTCAAAACTGCTTGCGATGTTATTGGGATGCAGGGCCGGAACTTCTATTGTATTGCTTGTTTCGTTCCAATTCTTATGGCCCAAGAACGGAGTAATCGTAACGTAAGGATCGGCGGTCTGCTGGCGGATGGGTATGATAATCGAATTGACCTCTACCGCATGGGTAGTGGCTAAAATCTCTATATTGGCAGTACGGGAATAGCGGTTGGATTCATTGGCGTCTATCGACAGCACAACCTCCATTACGGAGTCAAAGTCTGTGGGCGTAAGCACAAGGTTGAAACCGTCCTCCGTTGCAACATTAAATCCAAAGCCCTGTAGCGAGGCTGTGATCCATTCGCTTACATCCTCTTCCCTGTTTATTCCGGTAGGAGTGATGGCCATTTTCCAGTCTCGGCTGGAATGGACGGCAAAAGAAACCGTATGCACAGAGCCGCTAAAATTGACTACGCCATTATTGTTGCGTTCCTCTACGACGGCGCGGGCGCCACCCGGGGTGTCATGAACCTCAAAAACGTCTCCCTTAATATTTTGGATAACACGAATTGTCACCGTAACGCCCGGATCCGTAGTGTGGCGGAGGACTAAGTCAAAATATCGGACAAAAGGAAGTTCATTGTCGGACTTAGCGATAAACGTAAGGGTTTTGTCGGTAACATTCCCGGTGAGTATGCCTCCGGGAAGGGATAGGGTACACCAGTTGGGTACGGTGTACAAAGAGCGGTCGTCTACATACCACCGGTAGTTGGTATTCACATCTACGGTGGCAGTGGCTCCGGCATCTCCGTTTAGGTAGATTGTACACCTGTCAGCGTATTGATTGTCAGGCGCTCCATGGGCTTTGACCAAGAGGCGGGGTTCGGGGCCCTCAAAATAGTCTCTGGTGCAAAAACCCGCTCCGGAGGCTAAAATAGCCAGCAGAAAGCAATGAAACAGGTTAAGGTATTTCATACATGTATACATTCATTTGTAGTAAGACGTATTTTTTGCACAAAAAGTTGCATGGGGCCTAAAATTTTTTAAGTCTTTGTGACGAATCAATCAAGCAAAGGTAGATATTTTTTTAAATATACCGAAATCTTTGCTACCTTTGTGCGAAATAACCAATATATTGATATATGAGACGTACTAAAATTTTTCTTTTGAGCGGACTGTGCGCGCTGTTTTTTGCTACTGCGGCAAACGCCCAGGAGCTCATTAATCAAGCCACCGAGTTTTTTAACAAAGGGGTAGAAGCCGTTAGGGCAAATGACTGGGCAACAGCCATAAACCAGCTTAACCAAGCCATCGACATTGCCAAAGATTTGGACGAAGAAGGCCAAGACATTGTTGCGGATGCTCAGGGGCTTATCCCCAATTTGCATCTGCGTTTGGGGCAAGAGCTTGCCCAAGCCGCTAAAACGGAGGAGGCGATTGTTCAACTTAACAAAGCCGTTGATACCGCCTTGGAATACGACGACCCGGGCGCTACGGCCAAAAATGCCAAAGACCTGATTGACCAACTCAATCTGCGCACGGCTACTTCTCTGTTGAACGACAGAAAATACGAAGAAGCCATTGCCGCTTTTGAAAAAGTATTGGAAGCCACTCCCAACAACGGCGTCGTACACATGTATGTTGGCGCAGCTTATGCAGCCCTCAACAAGGAGGGCGAAGCCATTGCCGCTTACGAGAAAGCCATCGAGTTGGGGAGCAGAGACGCCGCCACCCGTTTGGCCAATATTTATCTTACATCGGCCCAAACTGCCAACAGAGATAGAAAATGGACCGATATGTATGATTTGGCCCATAAAGCCCTTGTTCTTGCTCCCGAAAACGCCAATGCGGTAAGATTTGTGGGTATTTCGGCTTTTGAACTAAAGAAGTATGACGAGGCGGTACTCGCTTTGGAAAAAACTTTGGCCGCCAATCCCAATGCCTCCGACAAAAACGGCACCATTTTCCGTCTTGCCCAAGCTACCGAGGCTCAAGGCAAGAACAGTCAAGCTTGCGGCTACTACAAGCAACTTGTGGGCGACGCCACGTTTAAAGATTTTGCAGAGCACAAGATTAAGAACGTGCTTAGGTGCCCATAGGATCTGATGCTTTTTTCTTCTATACCCGGTCATACCTTACTAAAAGAGCGCTTGATTGACATGGCCAATGTGGGTCGTGTGGGTCATGCGCTGCTGTTTTGGGGAGAAGAAGGGGTCGGCGGTCTGCCTTTGGCGCTGGCGCTGGCCCAACAAATGGCCTGTAAAACCAAAGAGCAGGAATTGGCTTGCGGCGTCTGCCCGACCTGCAACAAGATGCAAAAACTCCTGCATCCCGATTTGCATTTTGCCGTGCCGGTGAACAGGGTCAAGCCTTCGGACCCCCATCCGATTACGGACCTCTACATGAAACAGTGGAAAGAGGCCCTGCTGGCCAACCCCTATATGTTGGAGTACCAATGGTACGAGGCCTTGGGCATAGACAAGAAAAGCGGAAACATCAGCGTACACGAAGCCGAGTCTATTTTAAAGAAAATCAGCTTTAAACCTTTTAGCGGCGACTGCACTTTCATGCTTATTTGGCTGCCCGAACGGATGAATGTTCAAGCGGCCAATACCCTGCTTAAAGCCTTGGAAGAGCCTCCGGCCGGAACCCATTTCTTTTTGGTGTCGGAACATCCCGAACAGTTGCTGCCCACGATTCGGTCGCGTTGTCAAAATGTTCGGATAAATCCCATGAGCATAGAAGATTTGGCCGCCGCCTTGACTGCCGATTTGCTGATTTTACCCCAAGACGCCGAATTGCTGGCCCGCATTTCTGCCGGAAGCTATGGCAAAGCGCTTTATGCTACCGGACAGTCGGACCGGCAGGAAGAAGCCAACGCCTTTGCTTACCGCCTGTTTGACGGCGCCCTGTCTAAAGACCTCCGCGCCCTTATCCAATGGGCCGAAGAAGCGGCCGGCTTTGGACGGGAACTCCAAAAGCAAACCGTGCTGCACCTGTTGGCTTTGCTTCGGGAAATCTATATGGAACACCTAAAGGCTCATCGGTTGGTGTATGTGCCGGAAGCAGAGTCGCTTGTGCTAAAGGCTTGGGCCGCCGGATTTCCTTCGTCTTTTTTTCCTTTGGCCGCGGCCGCGCTTAACGACTCCCTCTCCGACATTGAGCGTAACTTGCAGAATAAGATGATTTTTTACAGTTTAGCCTTGCATTTTTTCTTTGCTTCCTAACTTGTTTGGGAAATTTGCTTACCTTTACAAGATATACCATACCTTATGAACTACATAGAAGACGACCATAACCATACTAAGTACGATTGCCAACGCGGTTGCAGCGTGAGGCGCAGCCCTACGGGAGAACTACACTGCCGGATGGTAAACAGTTGTTGCAAACTCTCTACCCATAACTGGTTAGAGGGGTTGTATACAGAGCAAGCCAATTCATTATTTGAAGTCCGTTTTAAGAATACGCATAAGGGATTTTTCACCAATGCCTCCGGCGGGGTGCTGCATACGGGGGATATTGTGGCCGTAGAGACGACCTCCGGACATGATATTGGCATCATCAGCATGGAGGGGCCTGTGGTCGTCCGGCAGATGGTTAGACACGGCATTGATTTACAAACGTATGAATCCAGAAAAATATACCGCAAGGCCAAAACTTTAGATTTGGAGAAGTGGCAGGAAGCCATTGGTCGCGAACACCATACCATGATTCGCTCCCGCCAGATTGCCGCCTCTTTAGAATTGAATATGAAGATTGGAGACGTGGAGTTTCAAGGAGACGGCACCAAGGCGATTTTCTATTATATTGCCGATGAGCGCGTAGATTTTAGGCAGTTAATCAAACTGTTTGCCGAAGAATTTAAGATACGCATCGAGATGCGTCAGATTGGCGCCCGTCAAGAAGCCGGACTGATAGGCGGAATCGGAGTCTGCGGACAAGCGCTTTGCTGTTCTCGCTGGATGATTGATTTTAAATCAATTACCACACAGGCTGCCCGCTCCCAAGACCTGTCGCTCAATCCCCAAAAGTTAGCCGGTCAGTGCAGTAAACTCAAATGCTGTATTAATTACGAGGCCGCCGTTTATATAGACGCCCAAAAGAGTCTTCCTCAAGTTCATCAGCCCTTAGATACAGAAGAGGGGCCGGCCTATTTGGTCAAGACCGACATCCTCCGCGGTTTAATGTGGTTTAGTTACGACCCCCAAAGCCTTTCCCGACTTTTTATTCTTCCGGCAGCTAAAGTGCAGGAGTTTATCCAAATGAACCGTAAAGGGATTAAGTTGCCCGCGCTTTCTGCAGACATTGGCGTTTCGGATTCGGAATTTAAAAGCGCGGTGGGAGAAGGCAGCATCAATCGCTTTGACCACAGGTCCCGAAAAAAGGAAGGCGGCCGCAAGCACAGGAACAAACATGTTAGGCAACCGGCTCGTAAAGAATAAATCAAGCCTGTCGTTCTTGTGCCTGCTTGGTTTGCTTGCCTCCTGCGGGGAGGCTCCCAAATCCCTTGCCCTAATGCGGGAAGTAGGGGCCGGAGGCTGGAGCCGGCGGGACTCGTTCTCTTTTGACATGCCGGTGCGGGATTCTTTGTCGCTATACCATATAGATATTGTCGGCAGGCTCAGAAACACGTATTTGCACGACAGTTTGCGGGTCATCCTGCACGTAAGCGCCCCATCGGGGGAATGGTTTCGCGACACGGTGCGCCTTAGCCTAACCCACGACCATGACCGGCTTTGGGAAGATTTCCGGTTTGCTTATTGCAGTCGGGTTAGGTTTACCCAAACCGGAGTTTGGCGTTTTGACTTGTGGCACTATATGGATGCAGAAATACTTAAAGGAGTGTCGGCCATTGGACTTTATGTAAAGAGAGAAAGAAATGGGAAAAAATAAATGGGCGCGGTTTCAAGAGAACGCCGGTTTTAGCTGTTTGTATCAACCCGATTTTGAGGAAGTTTTTGCCAAAGACTGGCATTTGAAAGGCCGATGGAATCGGGAGGTTTTTGGGAGGACGGCTCCTATTTGCTTGGAATTAGGCTGCGGCAAAGGAGAATACACGCTGGCGCTGGCCCAAAAATATCCCGAACGTCATTTTATTGGCATAGACATTAAGGGAGCCAGACTGTGGAGGGGGGCAAAAACCGCTACCGAGCTGTCTCTGTCTAACGTGGCCTTTATACGTACCCGAATCGAATGTATTGCATCCTTGTTTGCCCCTAATGAAATCCACGAAATTTGGATTACTTTTCCCGACCCTCAAATCCAAAAGGAACGAAAGCGACTTACGCACCCCATGTTTTTGGAGCGATACCGCAAGTTTTTGCGCCCCCATGCCGCCATCCACCTCAAAACCGACAGCCGCCTCCTCTACGATTACAGCCTGCACTTGGTCATGGAGTCGGGGTATCCGGTATTGCACGCCGACCCGGATATTTACGGTTCCGGATTGGTGCGGCAAATCGACATATTGGGCGTCCAAACCTTTTACGAAAAACAATACTTGGCCCAAGGCAAACCGATTACCTATTTGTCCTTTCGGCTTAATTGACGCCGTCCATGGCACAGATTAGCTATTTCTGCCGGAAAGGTAGTCAATGGTGTTGGCCAAATGTCTGCGGGCGGGGGTGTCCGGACAGTGTTGCAGCAGGGCTTTGGCCTTGAAGTTCTTTTCTTCTACGGCTTTTTGAGCAAAAGCAATGCCGTCATATTGAGCTACAAAGTCAAGGATACGGGCGTGAAGTTCGGGATGGTCAACAAGCTCCCGTATCCATTGTTCCGCTTGCTGCCGCTCCGGTTCGGGCGCCTGCGCTAAGGCTCCCAATAAGGGCAGGGTGATTTTACCCTCGATAATGTCTTGGCCCCAAGGTTTTCCGGTTTGGAATTGGGGGGAGTAATCAAAAATATCGTCCCGAATCTGGAAAGCAACGCCCAAGCAATGACCGATTTGCTCCACTAAGGTGCAGGAAGCCTCGTCTGCTCCTGCCGACCGCGCGCCGGCAGCCATGCCGGCGCTCATGAGCATGGCCGTCTTTTTGCCGATAAGCAGGTTATATTCTGCCATAGTGGTTTGGCGTTGAGCGGCTTTTTCGATTTGAAACAGTTCTCCCTCGCTCATTTCGCGGATGGCGGCGGCAAAATAACGGAGCAAATGTTCGCCTTGATAATCCATCAGCAACTGAAAGGCGCGGGCCAACCAAAAATCGCCCAAAAGCACGGAGGCTATGGGGGAATAGCGTTTTTGCACGGTCGGCATACCCCTGCGGGTATCGGACTGGTCGGCAACGTCGTCGTGAAGAAGGGTGGCGGTGTGTACCATTTCTACCACAGCCGCTGTCACCACGCTCAAACGGGTGGGAGGCCCATACATTTTTGCACAAAGCAGGCTCAATTGGGGGCGGATTTGTTTGCCGCGGCCGGCCGTCAGATGGCCGTTAATTTGGCGGAGCAAAGGATAGGGCGAGTCAATGGCAGAAGAAAACAGGGACTGATATTCAGTCCATTCAGGTTCAAGAAAATCAACCATGATATTGCGTTATATTGGGAATCCATACCGGCTCTCTCTCTATGGCTGGCAAAATATCTTCCACACGAGTTACCACCCTCCAAACATTTTGCTGACCAAACTCCAGCATGTGCGTGTTAACCATATCGTCAAAAAAACGGAGCAGCGAATCGTAAAACCCATTTTGGTTAAAGATGATAATCGGATGAGCATATTTCCCGAGCCGTTTTAGACTAATCGTCTCGCAGAGTTCTTCGAGGGTGCCTATGCCCCCCGGAAAGGCTACGATGGCGTCGGCATCTTTCATCATCAAGTATTTTCGTTCACGCATCGTTTCTGTCACCGTGAGGCGTGTAAGGCGTTTGTCGTCCCATCCGTATGCGCACATAAACTCCGGAACAATCCCTTCTACCTCGCCTCCTGCTTCTATGGTGGCCCCAATTAGGGCGCTCATTAAGCCTTTAGAGGTGCCTCCGCATACCAAACGGCAGCCCTGCAAAGTGGCAAGCCGCGCAAATTGCGCGGCCGCTTCTACATATTCGGACGCAATCCGGTTGCTCGAAGCACAGTACACACAGATGCGTTTTCCCATAAAGAATATACGCCGTTAGAATAGAATCCCCAGCGAAACGTGGAATCCGTTCAGATTGGACTTGCTGAAGTCTACGTCATTTTTACCGATGTCGCCCAATGAGCCAAAAGCCCAATCCCATTTGAACAGAAATTGGAGCTTCCACAAGTCGAGTCCAAAGCCTGCTCCACAGCCATAACCAAAATTATTTATACCGTCCCAATCTTTTGCTTTGCCGCCCACGGCTGCTAAATAACTGACATACGGCGAAGCAAAGACAATCGGACGGAGCAGCAACAGGTCAATGCCCCATTGAAGACCCAGCGGTAATTCTACATAACTGAAGTCGAATTTATACTCCTTGGAGCCAAAGTTTTTAACCGAATAAAGCAATTCGGGCTGAAAAGCAAATCCAAGGGGAAGTTTTGCTTGAATAAGGATGCCGGCATGCCAACCGGTAGAGTTCCACGAAACGGCGCCGTTCCCAAGCGTAATGTCTTTGGCGTTGTTAAAGTTTAGTCCTCCTTTAATACCAAAATGGGTTTGGGCCGACAATCCAATGGCCAAAAAAAGTGCTAAAATGCTTACTGTAATTCTTTTCATATTTGTTTTTTTAAAATAATGATTCCAATTTTGCTTTGATTGCGGCTTTGGTGGTGGCGCCTACAATCTTATCTTTGAGTTCGCCTTTTTGGAAAAAGAGTATGGTGGGAATGTTTCTGATGCCGTATTTTACCGGCACCTCGGACGAAGTATCCACATCGCATTTGGCAATAACGGCTTTGCCCTCGTATTCCACGGCAAGCTCGTCTATAATGGGGGCAATCATGCGGCAGGGGCCGCACCAAGGCGCCCAAAAATCCACGATAACGGGTTGTTGGGCGTTTAGGACTGTTTCTTTAAAATTTAAATCGTTTACTATTAAGGCCATAATATTGTTAATCTATTTGATGATTGAATGGGCAAAGGTAATAAAATAATTCTACATCAATGCCGCCAATCCCCCCTCGGCGGTTTCTTTGTACAGACGCGGCAGGTCGTGTCCGGTTCGTTTCATGGCTTCTACTACCGTATCAAAACTGATTAGGTGGTAGCCGTCCGACAATAAGGCGTACATGTTGGCGTCTATGGCGCGGCCGGCGGCAAAGGCGTTGCGTTCAATGCAGGGAACCTGCACCAATCCGTTTACGGGGTCGCAGGTAAGGCCCAAGAAGTGTTCCATTCCCATGGAGGCGGCATACTCGATTTGCCCCACGCTGCCTCCAAAAAGCTGTACCGCAGCCGCCGAGGCCATGGCGCAGGCAGAGCCAATCTCCCCTTGACAACCTACCTCTGCCCCCGAAATAGAAGCGTTGGTTTTGATGATATTGCCAATAAGCCCCGCTGTAGCCAAGGCGCGTATAATCCGTTTGTCGCTAACGCCGTAGTGCATGTGGTTGAGGTAAAGTACGGCCGGAATTACGCCGCAGGAGCCGCAGGTAGGCGCCGTTACAATCAATCCCCCCGAAGCGTTTTCTTCTGCCACGGCTAAGGCATAGGCAAAAACGTGAGACCGTCTTTGCATGGTGCCTTGATAACCTTGTGCTTTTACAAAATAGGAGGCCGCTTTGCGGGGAAGTTTAAGTCCTCCGGGAATTACCCCCTCGGTTTCTAAACCATGCTCTACGGCGGTCTTCATCACCTTCCATACCTCTGACAGATAGTCAAAGATGTCTTTGTCTTCATGCAGCACTACATACTCCCAAAAGGTGGTTCCGTTTTGGCGACACCACTGTAAAATATGGGCCATGGATGATTGGTCATACCATTTGGCTTTAGGCTCCAACTTGCCGGTATCGCTTAAGTTGCCGCCGCCGATGCTGAAGGTAGTCCACTCCTTAACTGCTTTACCATTACCGTCTAAGGCTTCAAATTTGATTCCGTTGGGATGGGGCGGCAAAAAAGTTTGAGACTCCCAGATTAGCGTTAACGGTTTTCGATACGGCGCAAAAACATTTTTAATCGCTTTGTCGGTTAAGTGTCCTTTGCCTGTGGCCGCCAAACTGCCGTACAGGGTTATTTTAAACGCGGCAGC
>WRBG01000032.1 GCA_009784635.1 Bacteroidales bacterium
CCAGTCCCGGTTGTTCTTTCTCCAAACATCCGGTTAAGCCCACAAGCAAGGTAAAAAATATGCAGATTCGTGTCATCATATCTCGTATTTTATTCAAATTCTTTTATTCTCTGTTGCAACCATGCGCGGGCCCTTAGGTACTGAGACCTTGAAGTACTCTCGCTGATGTGCAGTATTTCTGCGATTTCGTGATGCGGATACCCTTCTATGGCAAACAGGTTAAAGACCGTCCTAAAACCCGAAGGCATAGATGCAACGCACTGGAGCAGATGTTCAACGGAAATCTTGTCAAGTTCGGTAAAAGACAAAGGCTGAGCCTTTAAGTACTCAACCGGTTCGCTAAACCTAAGAACATCCGATTTGCGCAGATGCGTTAACGCCGTATTTACGAAAATTTTTCGCGCCCAACCCTCAAAAGAACCTGTGCCTGAATAGTATCCAAGTTTTTCGAACAGTACAATGAAGGCATCGTGCATCACGTCTTTGGCGGCTTCCCTGCTTCCTATATATCTGCAACACAGCGCCAGCATTTTGCCCGAGAGGTGGTCATAGAGTTGCCGCTGGGCTCGAACGTCCTTTTTGAGGACCTTTTGCACCAATGCTTCAAAATCTATAGACGTCGTCTCTTTTCCAATGCTCATTGTAGCGTTCTCATATTAGATGCAAAAAAAGGCAAAAAAGTTGCATCAAGAAAAAAAAAATTTCAAATCGGGCCGGTTTAATGCTATATTTGTGCTTATTTTGTGTACGGCATGAACAAAATCTTTGGTTTTACGGCCCTGCTCGTATTGTCTTTCGTCCTGTGCGCCTGCGGTCTTTCCTCAAAGACGGGCCCAAGGGAAGGGGCTGAGGGATTTTATTATATGGAGGGATTAAGCGGATTTCATCAGGGGGATTACGCCTATGCGGAGGACTGTTTCAAACGGGTACTCAAGCTCAATCCTCAAAACGATGCGGCGCTGTATTATTTAGGCAACATAAGGTACTTTCAAGGAAATACGACCCAAGCCTTGGACTATATGAAAGCCGCCGCCCGGGCCGACACGTCCAATTACTGGTATCAAACGCAGATTGCCCAGTTGTATTTAAGTAATAGACAAATAGCTGCCGCGATTGAGGTGTATGAAGATTTGGTGGCGCGCCACCCTCGAAAGAGCGACCTGTATTACGATTTGGCCAACCTCTACCTCAACCGTAAAGACACCGAAAAAGCTTTGGCGCTTTTAGACCATATAGAAGAAATGAACGGCGCCTCGGAGTCCACGGGTCTTTATCGCTTTAATCTGCTGTTGATGCAGGAAAAACCGGACGAAGCCATCCAGTGGATGGAGCAAATGGCCGACACCTACGCTTCGCCCCGGACTTTTGCCATCTTGGGCGATTTCTATGCCGAATCGGGAAAGGACAGCTTGGCCCTTGCCTGTTACCACCAAGCGGTAGCTTTAGACCCCGACTGCATACCGGCAGTTTTTGGACTGGCAGAAATGTACAGGATGAGGCGGCAGTACGACCTTTTCTTTCAAAACATGTACCTTATTATGGACCACGCCGATGTGGATGCATCCCTAAAAAAGGACTTTATGGAACAACTGATGCAAAACAGGGCTTTTGTAGGCACCTTCCTGCCTCAAGTAGACTCTCTTTTTGCCAAAATGTACCACTGCCACCCAACCGATACCTCTCTTGTTTACTTTTACGCCGGCTTTTTGGTACAGGCAGGAAAAGAAAAGACGGCGGTAGAAGTGCTTGAGCAACACGCAGCCCGCTATCCCCAAGATGCAATGGCTTGGTCTCAATACATGTCTATCCATCACTTCCTGCAAGATTGGGACAAACTCCATGCTTTGGCGCGGGAAGCGAGGCAACGATTCCCCAAAGACCCTCATTTCGTCAGCATGGAAGGCTTGGCTGTTTGGCAATTGGGTAGTGTACCGGAAGCCATTCTTCTTTTTGAGCGGGTCTTGCCTATGGCCAAGGGCAATCCCGGACTGTTGGCCCAAACTTATTCCATATTGGGAGATTTGTATTATTTAACAAAAACCCCCCGTAAGTCGTTTAAAGCCTATGAACAGTCCCTAAAGTTTGACCCCGACCAAGTGAGAACCTTAAACAATTACGCCTACTTTTTGGCTTTAGAGGGAAAAAAGTTGAACAAGGCCTACGAAATGAGTAAAAAGACCATTGACGCCGAACCTCAAAACCCTACTTATTTGGATACTTTTGGCTGGATTCTCCATGTAATGGGTCGCCACCAAGAAGCTAAAGCCATTTTTCGGCAGGTAATGATGTACGGAGGCAGAGAGTTAGGCGCAGAGGTATTAGACCATTATGCCGAAGTATTGTTTGCGCTTAAAGAATACGATTTGGCTTTTGTGTACTGGGAACAGGCCAAAGCCAGAGAAAAGAATCCCGAATTGGAAAAAAAGATTACCCTGCGTAAAACGCAAATGAAACCATAGCCCATGCGTATCTGTCTTTATCTGTGTGTACTCATCCTCCCCTTAGGGGTATTTGCCCAAAATTTAGACGAACAAACCCGTCGACGTCAGGCAATCGAACGGGAAATTGCGGTTATTGACAGACAAATAGCATCTACTCAAGTGGAGCAAAGAAACAGATTGCGGGTACTTACTTTGCTCCAGCAAAAAATAAATTCAAGAAAAGATTTGCTTGCGAACATAGATGTGCAGATGAATCAATTAGGGACTTCTGTACGCAGAAAACGGGACGAAATCGCCAAGTTACAGGACGAATACCGGGCCATAGAGGATGCTTATGTGCAGCTATTATACAAGGCTTACGTGCATCGGGACCGGCAGGTGTGGTTAGCATATATCTTTGGTAGTCAAGATTTCACACAGGCATACAGACGCTGGCGTTATTTTAAAAGTTATTCCGAGTCCATCAACCGGCAGGCAATCCGGATAAAACAGGTTCGGTTACGGGTAGACGAAGAAATGAAAGAACTACTTAGCTTGCAGGCAGAAACAGAGACATTGCGGGGAGAGCGGCAAAAAGAATTAGCATCGCTCAATACAGAAGAACGACAGTCCCGTCAGATGGTTTCCGATATGTCTCGGCAAGAAAGTGCGCTTAGGGCGCAGTTACAGCAAAAGCAAAACGAGGTAAATCGGATTAACCGTGAAATAGAGCGCATGTTGGCCGAGGCCGAAAGGCAGCGCCAAACGGCTACCCCCCGAGAGCAGGAAATAGACCGGACTTTGGCTGCCGATTTTGAACAAAACCGAGGCAGATTGCCTTGGCCCCTCAACCAAAGAGTCATCACAGAGCCTTACGGACAACACAATCATCCCGTTTTGAGAGGTATTAAACTCCCCTTTAACCACGGGATGGGTATTGCCGGCAACCCAAACGACGAGGTTTTTGCCGTTTTTCAAGGGGTGGTTAAGCAGGTATTTTTAAATCCGAGCTACAACCTGTGCGTTATGGTGCAGCATGGCTCGTACTACACTGTTTATTGCGGATTGGGCACCGTAAGGGTTAAGGTTGGAGACCAAGTCAGCGTGGGTACGGTCTTGGGCGTGCTTGCAGAAATAGACGGGAATTATTCTCTTCATTTTCAATTATATAAAGGTGCCAACAGCCAAAATCCCGAACTTTGGTTGCGTAACCGATAATCGGTCAACAAGCTAATACCCCATGGCACAGCCGTCTTTTCTGCTGTCCGATGCTCCAAAATAGACCCTGCGGCGGGCGTCAAAAAGGATTCCTTGATAGCCTCCATAGGTTCCGCCAAAGCCATAGGTTACTTTGTGCCCCATGCTTAACAGTTTGCGCACGGTTTCGGGAGAAAATCCGTTTTCGAGTACTACGCTGCCGCCGTCTCGCTCTTGAGCTTCGCCGGTGGGAGAGGTAGAGCCAAGGTGGTTAATACGGGGCGCGTCTCCCGCTTCTTGAGGATTCATGCCAAAGTCAATCATGTTCAAGATAATTTGCACGTGTCCGAGTGGCTGAAAATCGCCGCCCATTACGCCAAAGCTAAAATAAGGCTGCCCGTCTTTGGTGATAAATGCAGGAATAATGGTGTGGAAGGGACGCTTCCCGGGCTCATAGATGTTGGCATGGCCCTCCTGCAGGCTGAAAAACTCGCCTCGGTTGTGCAGCATAAATCCCAAGCCCGTAGGAACCATTCCGCTGCCCAAGGCGTGAAAATTGCTTTGAATAAAGGAGACCATATTTCCATCCTTATCGGCAACCGTTAAATAGATGGTATTGTTGGCGTTGGTCATGGCGCCCGGTTGTGGGGAAGTGGCTGCGCGGAGGTCGTCAATCTGCGTCTGACGCTTTGCGCCGTATTCTTTGCTAATCAAGGTTTGAACAGGGACGTGGGCAAAAGCGGGGTCGGCGTAGTATGTAGCCCTGTCTTCAAACGCCAATTTTTTTGCCTCTATAAAGTAGTGAATATGTTCCGGAGAACCAAAGCCAAACGATTTCATATCGTAGTGTTCCAGAATATTGAGCATTTGCAAGACGGCAATTCCCTGTCCGTTGGGGGGTAATTCCCACACGTCGTAGCCTCGGTAGTTGGTAAATACGGGTTCCACCCAATCCGAGGTGTGGGCAGCCATATCGTCGTAACTTAAAAAACCTCCCTGCGACTTCATAAAGTCGGCGATGGTTTGGGCAATGCTTCCCTTGTAAAACTCGTCCCGTCCTTTATCGGCAATCAGTTGCAGCGTTTTTCCTAACATTGGGTTGCGAAAAATATCGCCTTTTTCCCATGCTTCATCGTTGGGCGCGTAGGTTTCTTTAACATTGGGATAGTGAGACAACAGTCCCATTCCCCGCAAAAAAGTGGCTGTAATTACCTCGGTGAACGGAAAGCCGGCATGTGCGTAATCAATAGTCGGTTTTAAAATTTCCTGCATGGACAAGCGACCAAATTTTGCATGCAGCTCAAACCATCCGTCCACACAACCGGGTACGCTTACCGATAAGGGGCCGTAGGTGGGAATCTTATCCATTCCCTGCTCTTTAAAGTGGCTAAGATGTAATGATTTTGGGGAACGTCCGCTTGCGTTTAGCCCATACAGTCGTTGGGTTTTGGCGTCCCAAACTATGGCATAGAGGTCGCCTCCTATTCCGCAACCCGTTGGCTCCATGAGGCCAAGACAGGCGTTGACGGCAATGGCGGCATCTACGGCAGACCCGCCTTTCTTTAAAATATCCACGCCTACCTGCGTGGCCAAGGGGTGCGACGAACACACCATTCCGTTTTGTGCAATCACTTCGCTGCGTGTTGTCCACGGCAAACCGCTACGGCGGCTTTGTCCCAAAAGGTCGGTCATAGTGATAAATGTAAGAAAGAATAAAGTAAATGTTCTCATAAAACAAGGGTTAAAACAAGCCGCTGTTGCCAATAAATTCTCTCAATACCGACACGGGCGGAATATGGATAAAGTATTTTGGGGGCATATACTCAATATAGTGCAAAAACTTGAGGAGTCTGTATGCCTCGGGATAAGCGGGCGAAGAGGGGGGAATCCGGCGGAGCAAAGGTTCTACAAAATACCTTAACACCGACAATTCATACAAAAGGGCAGAGTTAAACATAATATCGGCTTGCTCCTGAAAAGGGAAAATATGCTTGTATTCTCCCCTGCGAATACTGGGCCAGCGCAGGATGGTGCTTTCTGCATTGGTACCCCTAAACTGAGCGTCCCGGACAATCCGGCGCAGCATCCGGTTGTCGGTGGTAAACACCCGGTTGTTTTCGTCAAGAGACTGGGAGGTCAAAGCCGAGGCATATACCTTGTACTTGTGGGCGTTGTCTATGGCCTCCGTCAGTCTGGGGTTGAGGCCGTGTATGCCTTCGAGTATCAAAAGTTCTTTGGGGCCGAGGCGTATCCGGTCGCCTTTAAACAGGCGTTTCCCTTGAACAAAATCAAAAGTCGGCGATTCGATTTCTTCTCCCCGGAACAACGCCAGCAACTGCTCATTCAAAAAATCCAAGTCAAGGGCTTCCAAGGCTTCGTAATCGTAGTCGCCCTTGGCATCCTTAGGCGTTTTTTCCCGGTCTACAAAATAGTTATCCAACTCAATAATCACAGGCTTAAGCCCCACCACCCGCGCATGCAGTCCCAAGCGTTTAGAGGTGGTGGTCTTTCCGCTGCTCGAAGGTCCGGCAATAAGGACTAATTTCAACTGGTCGCGGCGTTTACAGAGTTCGTCGGCCATTTGGGCGTATTTGCGTTCGTGAAGGGCCTCCGAAACCATAATCATGTTGGCCGCCTCGTCGTTTTGGATGCGTTCGTTGATGGAACCTATGTTTTTTGCCCCGATAACTTGACACCAATTGGAGTGTTCCTTAAAGACTTCAAATACTTTCTCTTGACTAATTCGGGGTTGGATGCGACCAAAATCTTCGGGACCGGGGTATTGAAGCAGAAAGCCTTGATGATAGGGAACAAGCCCAAACACCTCAAGGCATCCGGTGTCGGGCGCCAAAGGGCCAAAATAACAATCTGGATAACCGTCTAAATAATACACCGATGCATAAAAACTTTGGCGGGTTTCCAGCAGCAGGGCCTTTTGGTCTTTTCCGATGGATTTGAAAATCTTAATCGCCTCTTGAATGGGCTTACGGGTGCGGATAAAAGGAATTTTTTGGCCGACTAATTCCCTCATTCTTTTGGTTATGGCCTCGATTTCCTGATGACTGCAAGCGACTGGATGGGCGGAGTCGAGTATGCCATACAGTCCGTTGGAAACCGAATAGTCGAGAATCATCTTTTTTTGAGGGTAAAGGTCGTGTACCGCTTTTTGAAGGAGAAAACTTAGCGACCGGATATAGGTCCGCATGCCGTCTAAATGAGACAGGTCTATAAATTCGACTTCATAAGGTTTATAGATTTCAAAGGCAAGGTCTTTGAGCTTATGGTCCGCAAATGCGGATAGAAAGGGTACCTCCGGATTGAGCCGGAGCTGTTGGGCCAATTGGGCGAGGGTGGTTCCCGGCGCGCATAAAACCTCTTGCCGGTTGTTACGGCAATAAATCGGAATTGGATTCATGATGTAGGTGTTTTGATAAAAGGTCCTGTATAACTTTTGGTGTTTCTCATAATGGTTTCGGGGGTTCCCGTGGCTACGATTTCTCCCCCCAAGTCGCCTCCTTCCGGCCCCAAGTCTATAATCCAATCCACACTGCTGATTATTTGCGGATTGTGTTCGATTACAATAACGGTATTTCCGTGGTTGACCAATCTTTGCAGCACTTCGAGCAACATACGCACGTCCTCAAAATGCAGTCCGGTGGTGGGTTCGTCAAGGATATAGAGGGTATTGCCCGTGCCCCTCCTCGAAAGTTCTCCGGCCAATTTTACCCTTTGACATTCGCCTCCGCTCAAGGTGGTAGAGGGCTGCCCCAGCTTAACATAGCCCAATCCCACATCCTGTAGGGTTTTTATTTTTTGCATCATGGATGGAATATGGGCAAAAAATTCCCCGGCTTGGTCAAGGGTCATGTCGAGCACTTGGGCAATATTTTTACCCTTATAGCGAACGGCAAGGGTTTCAGAATTATATCGTTGGGTGTTGCAGACGCGGCAAGGCACATATACGGGAGGCAAGAAATTCATTTCAATAACCTGTATGCCGGCGCCCCGACACTCGTCGCACCTGCCTCCCTTTACGTTAAAAGAGAATCGCCCTGCCTTGAAGCCCCGGATTTTGGCGTCCGGCGTCTCTTCAAACAGCTTGCGGATGTCTCCAAACAACTGGGTATAGGTAGCCGGATTGCTGCGGGGCGTGCGGCCTATGGGACTTTGGTCGATTTCTACCAATTTATCCAAAAATTCCATGCCTTCTATCCGCTCATAGGGAAGGGGTTGTTGTACCGACCGGTAAAAATGCCGGCTCAATATGGGCATGAGCGTGTCGTTCACCAAGCTGGATTTTCCGCTGCCGCTTACCCCCGTAACGCCAATCAGGCAACCTAAAGGAAATTCCACCTTAATGTGCTTGAGGTTATTGCCCGACGCGCCCGCAAGTGTAAGAATATGCCCGTTTCCTTTGCGGCGGGTGGCCGGAACGTCTATCTGCCGCAGTCCGGTGAGGTAATCGAGGGTTAGGCTTTTAAGCGGAGCTTGCGGATGCGCTTGATTGTACGACAAGAAATCGGGCAATCGTCCGGAGAAAAGCACTTCGCCGCCCTTACGTCCCGCTCCCGGCCCCATATCCACCACCCAATCGGCGCAACGAATCATTTCCTCGTCGTGTTCCACCACCAATACGCTGTTTCCCTCGTCCCTAAGTTTTTGCAAAGCTTTGATTAGTTTTTGATTATCCCGTTGATGCAAACCAATGCTCGGCTCGTCAAGGATATAGAGTACGTTTACCAACTTTGACCCGATTTGGGTGGCTAAACGAATCCGCTGACTCTCTCCTCCGCTTAGGCTGCGGGTAGCTCGATTCAGCGACAGGTATTCGAGGCCCACATCCACCAAAAAGCCCAGCCTGTCCCGTATTTCCCTAAACAGGTCTCTGGCTATAATCGCCTGTTTGGAAGAAATGCGGGCCTCGATTCCGTCTAACCACTTGGCTAAAGCGGCAATATTCATGGAACAAAGTTCGGCAATATTTTTTTGGTCGATTTTAAAACAGAGGGCTTCGCTTTTCAGCCGGGTTCCTTGACAAACGGGGCAGGTTTTTTCGACCAAAAACCGCTCGACCCGCTCCAATCCTTCCTCGTTTTCTTCGGCCATGTTTTCTACTTGACTCATGATGCCCGAAAAACTCATCATAAAAGAACCTCCATGGGGCGTAGTCACCCGAATCAATTCGTTGGAGCCGTACAATATGGCCTGCATGATTTCCGGAGACAACCGGCTAATCGGCGTATGGAGCGAAAAGTCAAATCGTTTGGCCAAGGCTTCAAGCTGTCGGAACAACATGGTTTCGCGCATCTTTCCCAACAGTTCTATGCCTCCTTGGGCTACGGATAACTCCGGATTGGGAATCAGTTTGTCTATGTCTGCGGTGGCGATTACGCCCAATCCCTTGCAATGCGGACAGGCGCCTTGTGGAGCGTTAAAAGAAAAATCATGCGGCGCGGGCTCGGCAAAAGAAAGTCCGCTGTGGGGGCACATCAGTTGGGAGCTTAAATGGCGCATCTCATTCGTTTGCAAATCTACAAGTTGCAGGCTCCCTTTTCCGTGGCGGAGGGCCGTAGCCACAGAGGATAAAAGCCGGGCTCGGTCTTTCTCCATAGGAACGACCTTGTCTACCACTACCTCAATAAAGTGCTGCTTGTAGCGGTCGAGCCTTAGGCTGGAAGTCAGTTCCTGTAGGCTTCCGTCTATACGCGCCTGACTAAATCCTTTTCGGATTAATTGCTCAAACAATTCTTTGTAATGGCCTTTGCGTCCCTTTACCAAAGGAGATAGAATCAACAATTTACGATTTTCAAACTGACGGATGATAATATCTACCATTTGGGGCTGGGTGTAGCGTACTAACTCTTTGCCCGTTGCCGGCGAATACGCCGTGGCGGCCCGAGCAAAAAGCAGGCGAAGGAAGTCGTTGACCTCGGTAAGGGTGCCCACGGTAGAACGGGGATTTTTTCCGGTTGTTTTTTGCTCAATGGCAATAATGGGACTCAGCCCCGAGATATAATCCACATCGGGCCGTTCCAAACTTCCCATAAATTGGCGGGCATAGGCCGACAGGGTCTCTAAATAGCGGCGCTGTCCCTCGGCATACAGGGTGTCAAAGGCTAAAGAGGACTTCCCACTGCCGCTCAGTCCGGTAATAACGGTAAAGGCATTGCGGGGAATCCGCAGGGACGCATTTTTGAGGTTGTGTACCTTAGCGCCTTCGATTTCTATATATGGAGGGTCAGACATGAATAGCGATTAGAAACGGCCCGGGTTGGGCGCAAGAAAAGGATTGTGCAGCCGTTCGTGGCCTATGGTGGTTTCGGGGCTGTGGCCGGGCAATACCCTTAGAGAGGAATCCAAGGGCAGGAGTTTTGTAGTAATGCTGTGCATCAATTGGTCAAAATCTCCTCCCGGCAAGTCGGTACGCCCAATGCTGCCGGCAAAAAGGGTGTCTCCGCTAATCAAAAAACCGTCTTGGGGAGCGTAGAGGCAAATGCCGCCCGGACTGTGCCCGGGTGTTTCCAATACCCGAATGTTGGAGTCGCCAAAACAAAGGGGCTGTTGCTCGCACAAAGGCAGGGTATCAACCGGAGGTTTCTCTATTTCCATATTGAAGGCCCGCACATATTGGTCGGCTTGTTCAAGCATACGCCGGTCGGCAGGATGTATGCAGGCTTTAATCCCCCACTGGGCGCAAACAAAAGCATTCCCCATAATGTGGTCAAAATGGGCATGGGTGTTCACGACGTACTTTAGGTGGAGGCCTTCCTGCGCCACGTATTTTCGCAGCCGTTCCTTTTCTCCGGCGGAGTGGCATCCGGGGTCTACAATAATGGCTTCGAGGCTTTGGTCCCACAGCAGGTAGCAGCAGGTGCGTAGGTCGTTAAAATAAAAGGTCTTAATCTGAATCATAGGCGTTGTTTATCGGGTGCCGTGGAGCATGGGCACAAAAGAATAAGCTCCAAATGTTTGTTCTTTAAATGTTTGTTCATGGGTATGTTCTACCACGGTCATGGTTTGTACTTCTGTGCCCACGGGGACTACCATGCGTCCCCCCATGGCCAACTGTCCAAGGAGGCTTTGGGGAATTTGGGGGATTCCACAGGTAATCAGTATGCCTTTAAAGGGCGCGAATTGGGGAAGGCCTTCAAAACCATCTCCGTAATGGAGTTGGACGGAATTGTAGCCCAAAGCAGAAAGGTTCTTTTGGGCCAGCAGGTACAGCTTTTTTTGCCGCTCCATACTGAATACCATCAGTCCAAGTTCCAACAGAATAGCCGTTTGATAGCCGCAACCGGTTCCGATTTCCAATACCCTGTCCCATTTGGAAAGAGCCAGTAAGTGCGTTTGCATGGCCACGGTATAGGGCTGGGAAATGGTTTGGCTGGCGCCTATCGGAAGGGGTCTGTCCAAATAGGCAAGATGCTCCAATCCCTGCTCTATGAAAAGGTGTCTGGGGACTCTTTCCATGGCTTCGAGTATTTTGGGATGGAAAGGATATTTTTGTGCCAATTGGTCTACCAGTTGTCGCCGCCGGCCTTTGTGTTGGAGGGAATCGGATATCATGCTGCAAAATTAAGAAAAGACTCCATAAGCAAAGAGGTTGCCTAAAATTTTTAGACAACCCCTTACTATGGACAAGGTATTAATCTAGCGGATAAAAGCATGATAATCTACGGCCGTGCGTCCATCCAATTCGCCTCTGTTGAGCTGGGCGGCTTTGTTAAAGAACTGCTCGGCTTCCTCAGCTCTGTTCAAACGGCGCAGGGCAACACCCGTGTAGAATGCGGTGTACACGTTTTCCTGCTCCAATCTTTGCAAAGTTTGGTAGGCTTCACGGGTTTGTTTGGCGTTGAGTTGGGCAATGGCCAAGTTTACATCCGGCATGGCTCTGAGGAGGGGAATAGCCTGTTCATGCCTGCCTTGTTCCAGCAGGATGATGCCGCGGTAATAATCGGCCTCCGGGCCACTAATTCCACTAAGTATTTGATTAGCTTGATTGTGATTTCCGGCAATAATGTGGGTATATGCCATTTGGGCTTTTATCTTGGGATTGTCGGGAGATAGTTTCATGGCGTTGTCAAGGGCGTCAGAGGCGGCTTTGTAATCGTTCAATTTGAGGTACGCATTACCCAGATTGGCATAGAGTTCCCAAGAGGTGGGGTATAATGCAATCGCAGCCTTGTACATTTCCACTTTTCTTTCCAAAGAAGGTTCTGCCTCGGCGGCCTTGGCAAATTCGTTGGGAGTAAGAATGCTGGGATACAAGCGGGCGGCTTCTGCCAACAAATCTTGGTTCATGGAGGAGCGGTCAAAGCTTACCCTAATGGCGCTGTAACGAAGGTCGGGGAAAATAATTTCGCGAATAGTTTGGTCGTTGTTAATCAGCGTCCTTACACTCCTCTCCGATTCATCGGGGTCGGTTCTATAGTTCAAGAATTGCGCAATAATCTCATTCTTGCGGGGATGATTGGACTCGCTCATGAATTGGAAAAACTCTTCCCAAAAGTCGGGACTATCATTTATTTTATACTGGTCGTCGGTTAGGGTCTTGTTGTATCCCAAGGTTCTCAGATTTTGTTTCATGTGGGCTACGGCAGCTCTGGCGCGATTGGCAGCCAAGGGCTTATTAATCCTGTCGGTTCCTTCCGGAGAGGCATTTCCCACGATGTTTACTTCGGTAATGGTAAAGGCAGGGTCCTGCATTAGGAACTTGAGCATATCATTCATCTTGTTGAAAGAGGGATTATTGGTTCCTTCTCTGGTAACTGCATGGCTGTTTACTCTAAAGGTAATGCGGCCTTCGGGTTTGGCTTCGCCAAGTACATCGCCCACCACCACGTTGGCAGGGATAATCATCGGAGCAATGGGCAGCGCCGCCAAATTAAGAGGCCCGCTATAGATGCGCTCAACGCGCTCCGCCTTGCTCAAGCAGTTATATAAGTATACGTCAATATGCAGCACAGAATGAAGCAGGGCGGCGTTTACGGGCACCTTGGTCGTATAGGAAATGACCTGTTCCTTAGACCAGTCTACCACAGGATAGTTGGTGTCTACTACGCTGGTTCCCTGTACTCCTTGATAAGGAAGTTTAATCAGCTCCCCGTCGATTAGCTCAATGGAGGGCATCAATACAAAAGTAACCCTGCGCTCAAAATAATTGGCGGGCACGGTTACGCTAAAAGAGACCTCGATTTTTCCTTCGCTGGAAAGATACTCCGTTTGAACCGGAGATAACTTAACTCCATTTAAGTCAGCAGGAAGTCTATTCTTAGCCATAGAGGCAACAGGAATAAACAAAAGGCTCATTAATAGTACGCTAAGCAGCTTCTTCATGATATTTAGATATTTAGATTAGTTTAGTAAAAACAGTATAATCGCAAAAGTACATAAATTTTTTAACAACCAATATGTTTTTGGAAAAAAATCGTATATTTGCCCATTCAAAACAGAATGGTTTATGCATGTAGCTGTTTCCGGAAATATAGGGAGTGGCAAGACCACCTTAACGGGCTTGCTGGCGCGTCATTATGGTTGGGAACCCAAGTACGAGGATGCGGATAGCAATCCGTATTTGAATGATTTTTACAAAGATATGCCTCGTTGGGCCTTTAATCTGCAAATTTATTTTCTAAACAAGCGCTTGGCCGGTATTGTGGAGATTAAAAAGGCGGCGCATACGGTGATTCAAGACCGGACTATTTACGAGGACGCCTGTATTTTTGCAGCCAATCTTCACGCCATGGGCTTGATGACCACCCGCGATTATAGCAATTACCGTGCGCTTTTTGACTTGATGATGACGCTGGTGCCTCCTCCCGATTTACTGATTTACTTGAGGGCTTCCGTGCCCACTTTGGTTCAGCAAATACAAAAAAGGGGACGCGACTACGAGAACAGCATCCGGATTGATTACCTGCAAGGACTCAATGAGCGATACGAGGCATGGTTTGCCGACTATCCCTCCGGAAACAAAATCGCATTGGATGTAGACCAGTTAAAGTTTGAAGAAAATCCCGAGGATTTAAGCTTGGTGATTAACCGATTGGACGCGCAGATTAACGGATTGTTCTGAGCGGGTAGCATATTGGGGAGAGATGAGTGTGTGAAGATTAAATATGTACATATATGTTGGTTAAGGCTTTTGGGAGTGCGTGCTGTGGAATAGACGCCCTAACCGTAACCATAGAGGCCGATGTTTCTGTGGGAATCAATTTCTTTTTAGTGGGGCTTCCCGACAATGCGGTGCGGGAAAGCCAGCAGCGGATTAGTACCGCTTTTGAGTCGATGGGGCTGCGTATGCCCGGACGAAGGGTGGTCATCAATATGGCGCCTGCCGATTTGCGCAAGGAAGGTTCGGCTTATGACCTGCCCATTGCGTTGGGCATTTTGGCGGCCTCCGAGCAAATCAAGGCGCCGGAACTTTCGTCTTTTGTGTGTATGGGCGAGTTGGCTTTGGATGGCCGGTTGCGTCCGGTGGCCGGCGCGCTTTCCATTGCCTTGCACGCAAAATCAGAGGGATTTAAAGGGTGTATATTTCCCATAGAGAGCGCCCGTGAAGCGGCGGCGGTGGAGGGAATAACCACCTACGGAGCCACGCATTTATCCGAAGTTATTAGTTTTTTCGCCGGCGAGGGAGGGTTGACTCCCCTGCAAGCGCCCAAATGGGATTTGTTAGACGAACAATTATCTCAGGGCCTTGATTTTGCCGATGTAAAAGGACAGGAACAGGCCAAGCGGGCCTTGGAAATAGCGGCGGCAGGCGGGCATAACGTACTGATGATAGGGCCTCCCGGGTCTGGTAAATCATTTATGGCCAAATGTCTGCCTTCTATACTCCCGCCTTTGACCATAGAGGAGGCTACGGAAACCACCCGCATCTATTCTGCCTCGGGGCGCCACGTCATGGATGCCAAAAATCCCGACAACAGCGGCTTGATTCGCCACCGGCCCTTTAGGGCACCCCACCACAGCGC
>WRBG01000033.1 GCA_009784635.1 Bacteroidales bacterium
AGTCCTATAATCTCCTCTATTTTGCCGGTAGACTGTGTCCCCCGATAAGAGGCCACCTTGATAAACGACAGCTCCACATCAAATTCCATCTTGCGCACCAAGTCGGCGGTGAACATAAAAGCGCCGTTGAGTACGCTTAAAAATATGGGCGGTTCCTCTCCTTTCAAATCTCGATTCATTTGGTCTGCCATGGCGTCAATGGCCTTATGTATTTGGTGGGCGGGGATAAAAAGTTTAAATTTTTTGTCGTGCAAATGTATAGAATCCATATAAAAATTTAAAAATAGATAAATTTAACAATTTCCAAGCCGGAATGCTTGGAACTGCGAAAATAAGTATTAATTTTGTCTTTTGTTAAAAAATAAGATACAAATAACTCATTTATGGATATAAAACCAATAGTATCAATTGTAATGGGCAGCACATCCGACCTTCCGGTGATGAAAGAAGCTGCCGAATTTTTAAAGAGTGTGCAACTGCCGTTTGAGCTACAGGCGCTTTCTGCGCATCGGGTACCCGAAGATGTACTCCGGTTTGCCAAAGGAGCCGCCGAAAGGGGGGTAAAAGTGATTATCGCCGGTGCAGGCGGCGCTGCGCATCTTCCCGGAGTGATAGCCGCCATGACGCCGCTGCCGGTAATCGGCGTGCCCATCAAATCGTCCATCTCCATAGATGGTTGGGACTCGGTGTTGTCTATTCTGCAAATGCCGGCGGGCATACCGGTGGCCACCGTAGCCTTGAACGGAGCTAAAAACGCGGCTATTTTGGCCCTGCAAATCCTTGCTTTGGGAGACGCTTCCCTCATGGAAAAGATGTGCGCCTTCAAAAAGGATTTAGCCAATAAAGTGTTAAAGGCTAACGAAGAATTAAAAAGCGTACAAATATAGGCATCAATGTAAAGAGAAGGGATGAGGCGATGGATATGGATGTCGGGCCTATGGGTTGCCGGCATATGCGGGGTGGAAACGCTGACCGCACAGGTAAAACGCGATACGCTGGTACGGCGTGATACGGTAGTTTCTAAAATTGAAGAATTTGCAGACCTTTACGGGGAGCTTATGGCCTATAACGAAGCCTATGGGCCCTTGTTTTCGTGGGAGGAACTTAACTTGCTTCCGGCCTACGACTCCACGGCGGACGCATGGTTGGACCCTTATGTAAAACTTTGGAGGCCCGGGCAGGCCGAGCCTTTTCGTTTGGCGGAATTAGTACGCAGGGGGAGGCAGTTGGTCTTGTTCAGAACAAAATCAGCATCCGGAACCGACTGGAATCCAAGCGCCAGTATGTTTTACCGTTTTAGCTCGGCCAACAGGTTGCAATGGGGGCTCACCTTAGACCATGATGCGGGAGAGCCGTTATTCAGCCAAGGTATTTGGATTGATTTTATTTCTTTTCACCTGCAACTTAACCAAATCGGACGTTGGAGGCGAATCGTAGCGGGTGATTATACGGTACGCTTTGGGCAGGGATTGGTGGCTTGGAACGGATTTTCCATGAGCGGCTTGGGGCCGGTGCAAAACTTGAGGCGGAGCGAAATGGGCCTCACGGCCTATACGGGAAGTAATGAATACATGTTTTTTAGGGGTGCAGGGGCGACTTATGAATGGGGGCGCATAAGGGCCACTTTGTTTGGCTCAAGTAAAAAGGTAGACGCCCGTATCACTGCGGATGGATTTACCTCTTTGTTGCGCACCGGATTGCACCGGACGGCCACAGAATTGGAAAGACGGCGTAATTTGGGCGAATACATAGCCGGAGGCAATATTTCTTTGCGCTTAGACCGGATAAAAATCGGTTGTACGGCCTTAGGCTATACCTACGACCATAAAAATGCCACGACCATAAGAGCGGACAATCGCTACCAATCACGCAGGCAGCCCTTTGGCAGTTTGGGCATAGATGGCTTGGCCGTATGGGGCGATTGGCGTGTTTTTGGAGAATGGGCGGTGGATGCCCGCGCCCAAATGGCTGGTATATTTGGGGTATTGTGGGATGGAGGAGACGGTTTGGAAGCAGGTCTTTTGTACCGGAATTACGGCAAAGGCTACACAGCGCCTTTTTCCGGAGCCTACTCCCGAAACAGCAGGCCGTTTAATGAACATGCTTTGACCGGCAGTTTTGAATGTGCATGGATGCGTTGGCGGTTGTTGTTTTCGGGGGAATGGTGCTATTTTCCGTGGCTGCGGTATAACGTAGGCGCTCCTTCTCAGGCGCGGAGGGCCATGATTCAGTTAAGCAGAAACATTGGACGCAACGGATTGTATTACATCAAATTAGATTACAGATATACCGAGTCGGGAAGTCGCTTGCCATTGGTGTTGAGCGACCGTTATGGAAGCAGGCTGCATGTCCAATACGGAAAAGGAGGAGACTGGCAGTTTTCCCACAGGTTGGAGTATTGTTTGCTTTATAGTTCGGACCAAAAGCCTCCGGCAGGAGGAGCGGCGCTGTTGTCGGATGCAATCTATGCACCCAAACAATTTCCCCTAAGCGGGAGCGGCCGCATGGCTATCTTTCGCACCAAGGATTGGTCTACCCGCATTTATGCCTACGAGCGCGATGCCATGCAGGGCTTTTCTTTTCCTCCCCTTTACGGCTACGGACTAAGGGGCTATCTCAACCTGCGCTATACCCCCAACCGGCGTTTCGACTTTTGGCTCCGGGGAGCGATGACCCGTTATTTGTCGGCCAAACACCCCTCGGCTCCGCCCCGCCCGGTCGCTCCCTATGGGAATCCGACCTCAAATTTCAGTTTAGGTATTCGTGGTAGGGGGGCTGTTTTCTTACAATCTCCTAATTCTGAGCCTGTTGCCGGCAAGGATTCGGGAATTTCTATTCAAGCCGTTGAGTTCCATTAGGTCGTTGAGGCTGACATTGTAGTTTTGGGCAATCAGCCACAGGCTCTCGCCTCTTTGTATGGTATGCCATTGGTAGGTGGCGCTTTGGTTGTTTGCAGAGGCATTACCGGTGGCGGTGGCGGTGGTGGTACGGGCAGCGGCAGAAGTAGAGGCAGCAGTGGAAGTAGAGGTAGAGGCAGCAGCCGGCGCCTGTCTGGGATAAATGCTCAACCTTTGCCCTACGCGGATTAGGGTTCCTCTTAGGTTGTTCCAATACTGTATGTCGGATGTTGTTACCCTATACCTAAGGGCAATGCCACCTAAAGTTTCTCCCGACCTTACCGTATGTATGATTTGGTTGCTACTGGTAGTAGTCGCAGGGCGGGATTGGGCCAATAAGATAGGGTTGAAATAGGTATCGGCCTTGAAGGCATATATCTCTTGTTCATGGTCTATAAAGAGGGAGGTATATTGATGGGGAAGGCGTAAAATATAGGGCTTGCCGGGAATGACATCCCGAATGTATTGCGGATTGAGGTCGCGCAGTTCGCTTACAGAGATTCCTGTAAATTCTGCAATCTGTTCAAAATGCAGCCTTTGGGATATATGAAAAGTATCGAGATGAGCAGGCATTTCTATGCGTCTTGGTTTGATTCCATGTTCTTTGTAGTAGTTCAAGGTGTACAGCGCCGCTACAAAAGCTGGCACGTATCCCCGTGTTTCTCTGGGGAGAAAAGGATAGATGTCCCAAAACTCACGGGACCCGGCGCGGCGAATGGCTCTGTTTACATTCCCCATGCCGCAGTTGTAAGAAGAGATGGCTAAAGCCCAGTCTCCATAGACGGTATAGGCGTCTTTGAGGTATTTGGCGGCGGCGTGTCCGGAAACGATGGGGTCGTAACGCTCGTCTACATAAGAGTTAATGGTGAGGCCGTATTGGAGGCCGGTTTGGTGCATAAATTGCCACATACCCCTTGCCCTTGCCCGAGATACGGCAACGGGATTTAAGGCCGATTCTATGATGGCCATGACTTTAAGTTCCAACGGCATATCGTGTTGGTCAAAGATTTCTTCAAAAATGGGCATGTAATAAGTGGCTAATCCCAAAATAGTAGGAATCCTGTCAGGCATCATTCTTTGGGTGTAAAACACAATGGAGTTCCGAACGGTAGAGTTGTAAGGAAGGGTAATGACAGAATTGAGCGCCTTGAGTCGGCTGATGTATACCGAATCGGGGAGGTCTGCCACGACATTGAGGTTGTCAATGTCCAAATTATAGAAATCGTTATGGCTGTTATGGTGCAAAGAGCGTTGCAGGTAAAACAGAGACAGTAGGCTGTCTGTACTTATATCGGCCAATAGCTCTTCCTTTTCTGTGTAGTCCAAGAACAGGTTTCCGTAATTAAGCGTATCGTTGGCGGTAATGGTGTCGGAAAGCACAATGCTTTGGTCAAGCAGGGTTTTTAAATCAGTGACTTCTTGGCGCAGGGAGAGGATTTCCCTAATCAGTTGCTGGCGGGTACCTCTGACCGTATTTTGGGCGGTTAGAGATATAAGGGGCGTGAAAAACAAAGAGATAAGAAGGATTTTTTTCATATGTATATAATTTATTTTCATCAAAAATGCAGGCTCATGCTGAGGCCTATAGACACGGGTGGAGCGGCCGATGCGTAGCGGGTGGGAAGGGATTCGATAAAACCGGGCCGGATGTGCAGGCTCAAGTCGTCGCTGACGTCAAAATCCTGCAAGTAGGCAAAAACATTGGCATCTATAATATTGATTGCGTACAGCAGAATACCTCCAAGGATACAGTAGTCGCGGTAACGCCGGTAGGTGTCGCGGTACCATTTCAAGTTCTCGGACGAATGGTGGCCTGCGTATTCCGAAGGGGTTTTGCGGGAATTGTTATAATCGTTCCTGTATCTTTGGTAGTGCGTGTGGTTAAAGTGTATAAAGTATCCGAATGTCATGAGGCCTCCGCAATAAATGGGAATCCTCCAGTAGTCGCCGTTGTAGGCCTGTCCCAAGCCGGGGAGCAGGGCGGAATAGAGGGCAGCCCTTCCGGGCAAGACCGGAGCTACGGATTTGTAGTTGATGGCTCCGTCCATTAACGTGCCCCACCAAGCCAAAGCCGCACCCGCGTAAAACAAATTCCGGTTGCGGGCAAAACGGTCCTCGTCGGTATTTAAATATTTGATATTATTTTGATAACCAAAGTAAAGACCGGTGCCGATTGTGCCTAATACTATGGGCACCTTCCAATACTGCCGGTTGTATAATTGGCTATAGCCGGGCAAGACCACGGATGCGCTAAACATCCTGCCGATGGTTAAGGTGTCTTTGGGGACTTTTCCCGTTCCTAAAGAGTCCCTTACCATGACTAAGGAGCTGAAGTAGGTTTTGATTTTAAAAGGGGGAGCCGCCGGTACCGATTGTCCGGTGGTGTCGGCGCTTTGGGTAGAGGGGGCGTTTAGGCCGGAACCGCTGTTCAATCCAAACTGCGCGTATAGTGGAAGCGCAAATAATATACATAATATGAGGGAACAGAGGGTCCGGTACACGATTTATGGTTTGATGGACTCCAATGCGCGGAGGAAATGTTCTACCTGCCTGTCGTTGGCAATATGAATGGTGATGCTTCCGCTGCCTTGGGGCGTTCGTTTTACACTGATTTTATTGTTAAAGTGTTGTCCAATCTTTTCTATAAGCTGAAAATAAGATTCGGGCAAGTCGTCTGTTTCTTTGCGTGCCGGCTTGGGCTTTTTCTCGGTTTGCACCAAGGCCTCGACTTGGCGTACGGAAAGTCCCTTCCTAAGGATTTGGTCGGCCAACTCCAATTGGCGGGCAGAATCTTCTACCGCCAGCAAGGCCCGGGCGTGTCCCATACTCATAAAATCTTGACGAAGGGCTAATTGAATCTCAACCGGCAATTTAAGCAGGCGAAGGTAGTTGGTGATGGTGGCGCGGTTTTTGCCCACCCGTTCTGCCATGGCTTCTTGAGTGAGGTTACATTCTTCTATCAAGCGTTGAAAACTCATGGATATTTCTATGGCATTCAAATCTTTGCGTTGAATATTTTCTACCAAAGCCATTTCGAGCATGGCTTGGTCGTCGGCTTGACGGATGTAGGCGGGGAGTTGGGTCAGTCCGGCCATCTGAGCCGCTTTAAATCGCCTTTCTCCACTGATTATTTGGTATTTTCCCGACTCCGTAAGCCTTAATGTAATGGGCTGAATGAGGCCGTAGCTGCGCATGGAATCTGCGAGTTTTTCCAACTCCTCTTGGTCAAAATCTTTGCGGGGTTGAAAAGGATTGACTTCGATATTGGCTAAGGGAACACTGCTGAGTCCTTCAGAATCAGCGGAAGGAGACGCGCTTCTTGCCGACCGAGAGGCTTGAGCGTCTGCGTCCGAAATAAGCGCTCCGAGTCCTTTTCCCAATGCAAATTGTTTGGCCATTATCCTGATATTTTAATGGTTAAGTTATTTTTCTTATGATTTCCTTAGCCAAACTAAGGTAGTTGTTGGTTCCCATGGAAGCTGCATCGTATAAAATAACCGGTTTGCCGTGGGATGGAGATTCGCTTAGGCGTACATTCCTTTGGATTACGGTTTGGAATACCATGTCTCCAAAATGCTGGCGCACCTCCTCTACCACTTGATTGGCCAGACGCAGACGGGCGTCGTACATGGTTAAGAGGAAGCCTTCTATCTCCAAGGTCGGATTTAAGCGCGCCTGCACAATTCTAATGGTATTGAGCAATTTGCCAAGACCTTCCAAAGCAAAGAACTCGCATTGTACGGGAATAATCACCGAATGGGCCGCCGTAAGAGCATTGACAGTAATCAATCCCAAGGAGGGAGAGCAGTCAATAATAATGTAATCATAACTGTCCAAAACGGTTGTGAGCAGTTGTTTTAAAATACCCTCGCGCTGGGGCAGGTTCAGCATTTCTATTTCGGCGCCCACCAAGTCAATGTGCGAAGACACTAATTTAAGCCCTTCTATGGCAGTATCGCAAAACACCTGCTCAATGGTTGCTTTTCCTATAAGACATTCATACAGACTGTTAGATAGCAAGTTGGGGTCAATGTTGAGTCCCGATGTGGTATTGGCTTGAGGGTCTGCATCGACCAACAATACCTTCTTCTCCATAACAGCCAACGAGGCTGCTAAATTGATGGCGGTGGTGGTTTTTCCCACCCCTCCCTTCTGATTGGCGATGGCAATAATCTTTCCCATGGAATATTCTTTGGTGTATATCGAGGCAAAAATACGAAATCTTTTCCAGCTAACGGTATTTTCTTACTTTTGTATGATGTTTTTATGTCTTTAATATGGCGCAACAGATTGCTTGGATGGTGATTGTGAATCCCAAAGCGGGTCGGGGCCGAGGTTTGACCGACTGGCCTGTGATTTCGAATCAGATGAACAAGGCGGGCATTGTGTTTACCTGTGTGTTTACCGAACACAAATACCATGCCGTAGAGCTTACGGTAAAGGCTTTACGGGATGGATACCGCCGTTTGGTGGTGGTTGGGGGAGACGGCACGGTGCATGAGGTGGTGAACGGCATTTTCCATCAAAAGGAAATAGCTCCTTGGGAAGTTACCCTTTCTGTGATTCCAACCGGAACCGGCAATGACTGGGTGAGGATGTTTGGCATCCCCCATACCTACAACGAGGCGGTTCAAGCTATGGTCGAGTACAGGACGGTCTTGCAGGATGTGGGCAGGGTCTCTTTTGTGGAAACCCGGATTTCCCATATTCGTTATATGGCTAATGTGGCCGGATTGGGTTTTGACGCTATGGTAAATCGCAAATATAACCGATTGAGGGATGAAGGCCGCAAGGGTAAGTGGCTCTATCTGACCAGTGCGCTTAGGGTGCTGCTGGGTTACAGGGCCACAAGGTTTAGGGTAGAAGTGGATGGCCGGCTCTTTTTTGACGGTAAGATTTTCTCGGCCACCGTGGGCATTGGCAAGTACAACGGAGGAGGCATGATTCAAATGCCTTATGCAGAAGTAAACGACGGTTTGTTAGACATGACCCTCATCCGCAAGGCAAGCAAGATATGGATGATTCGTAACTTCAAGCATTTATTTGACGGCCAAATCTATCAATACCCCAAAGTGTTGCATGCCCAAGGGCGGATGATTCGCATAGAGACTTGGCCTCCCAGTCCGATTGAAATTGACGGGGAAGCCTTGGGCTACGCTCCTTTTACCTTTGAAATCCTGCCTCAAAGCCTTTTGGTAGTGGTGGGGAGAAAATTTCAGATTTGACGGCTGATGTGATGTTACATTTTTGTTAGTTACATTTTTGTTAGTTACATTTTTATTAGCTATCTTTGTCGCAAAATTGTTATACGCCATGAAAAATATACCATTTGTATTTGGGAAAATTGCAGAAAATAATGACTTTACCAACAGGGAAAAAGAGGTCGAAAAGTTAAAAAATAACTTTGTTTCCCTTACCAACACTACCATCATATCACCTCGCCGGTGGGGTAAAACATCATTGGTGAATAAGGTCTCTCAGTTGGTAACGAGCGAAAATAAGCATGTGAAGGTAGCCTTTGTAGATGTATTTAATGTACGTAACGAGGAGGGTTTCTATTTGGCATTAGTGAAGTCGGTTTTAGATGCCACTTCCTCTAAATGGGAAGAAATGGCAGAGAATGCCAAACAATTTCTTTCTCAACTTATTCCGACAATTTCTTTTTCTAACGAAAACATCGAAATATCTTTTGGTTTGGGATGGGAAGGCTTGAGAAAACATGCCGATGATATGCTCCATTTAGCTGAACGCATCGCCATAAAGAGAAAAATACGCCTCATTGTTTGTATTGACGAATTTCAAACCATCTCGGAATTTAAAGAGCCTTTGGCTTTTCAGCGAAAACTGCGCGCTCACTGGCAAAAACATGCGCATGTGGGTTATTGCCTCTACGGCAGTAAGCGGCACATGTTGTTGGGTATTTTTTCCAACTACTCCATGCCTTTTTATAAATTTGGCGATTTGATGTTTTTAGAAAAAATTGAAACATCTGTTTGGCAGGATTTTATAACAAGACGTTTTAAAGATACCAATAAGCGGATAAGCGGCAAAAATGCAAGGCTGATAGCTGAATTGGCCGAAAATCACCCCTATTACGTCCAACAACTTGCTCAACAAAGTTGGCTGTTGTGTGACCGAGAATGTTCAGAGGACGAGATAATAAACGCCAAACAAAATATTATCAATCAATTAAGTTTACTTTTTATAAATATCGTTGAGAGTTTGTCTACCATGCAACGCAACCTGTTGAAAGCCATATTAGCCGGTGAAAAACAATTGAGTTCGCAATGTACGCTCGCAAAATACAACTTAGGCACATCGGCTGCTATTCCGCGTTTGCGCAAAAGTTTACTCGAACGCGAAATTATTGATATCAACCCAAAGAACGAAATAGAGTTGCAAGACCCCATGTTTAAAGCGTGGTTAAAGCAAATCAATAAGGGTCCACATCAATCTGAATAACCATTTGGGGGGACTTATAGGTCGTGGTCTTTTCGTAAAGCCTCTTTTTAAGCGCGTTTCCATTTGGATGGCGCGGCAGGTGTATCCAAAGCAGTTGGGTGTGGAGTTTGGCGTTTGGGATGTAGGAGGAGAAGGGGCCGCTGATATGGCTCATGCCGGTTTGGGTCAATTCCTGTAAAAATTGTTGGGCAGCCTCAAGTGCGGCTTCGGGAATCCGGTGTTTAAAACGCAATGCCACCAAGCGCGTAAAAGGGGGGTATCCAAAGTCTTTTCGCTCTTGCAGTTGCTCCAAAATAAAATTTTCGACAGTTCCTTGTGCAAAATGCCTAAAAAAGTCCGTATTGGCTTGTGCGGTTTGGAGTATAACGAGAGGCGCATCCTCCATACGGTGAGATAACATGGTGAATATTTGGTAGGCGCGCTCATGCGCTCTAAAATCGTGTCGGGAAAGCTGTCTGTCGGTTTCCAAAATGCCGACTACGTCAATGTTGTTAAACTCTAAGCCTTTGTGTATGGTTTGCGTTCCAATGAGCAAGTCAATCTCTTTTTGGGCAAATCTTTGCAACAGGCGCCGGAGCGCCGCCGGAGTAGACGGTTCATCCATACGGGCGATTCGCGCAGCGGGCAGTAAGGGCTGTAACTGCTCCAGCAACAAGGCGCAGCGCCGACTAAAAAGGAGGGCTTGTTTTTGTTGGGCAAGGTTTTGGGTCAGCGCCTGCAAAAGGGGACGGGAAATCATTCCTTCCATTTCCTTCTTTTTAGAGAGCTTGAATGTGTCTATCACCTCTGTTCGCGGCAGGGCAAGTTTGGATTCTTCTATTTTGACGGACGCATATTTGCCGGTTCGCGCATTGTATTCGCTTTCTAAACCGGCGCAGGAGGTTCCCAATAATACCGGTACGTTGTAGAGCTTTCCTGCAACAACGGCTAAGTCCCTTGCATGAAAGCGCGGGGCAGGGTCGGTTTGTTTGTAAGATATATCCTGCTCCTCGTCCACAATAATAAGGCCAAATTTTTCCAAATCAATCAGCAAAAGGGAGGAGCGTAACCCCGTTACAATAACCGGACCGGCTTGTCGGGCTATATTTTGCAACATGTTTCGCCGTTGTGCGGGCGTTTGACCGGAGTGAAAGAGGAAAACCCTCTCTCCAAACAGCGATTTAAGTTGGGGATAGAATTGCTCGCTGACCCCTATTTCGGGCAACAAAAAGAGTACGCTTGTCCCCGAAACCAACGCTTGATGCAGCAGGTTAAAGTAGACCTCTTTTCTTTGGCGCGCACTCTGAAACAACACTACTTGAGCGGGTCGGAGTTGTTCTCGAATGCGCCCCAACGCTTCTGCCTGTTGGGGAGAAAGAGCCGGAACGGACGTGGGGGAGGGAGGTTCTGCCGGATGATGGTTGCCGGAGGGTGCAGGCGTGTTCCGTGTCAGCAGGTCGGGAATAACGGCCGCTTTCATCACCTCGCCCATGCTGCACATGTAATAATCAGAAATCCAATTCCAAAGCGTCAATCTTTTGGGACTGATGGGGGGGATATGCGATTCTATGGAGGTGATGAACTTGAGTTTGGGCAGACGAGCAGGGTCATGGGATGGATGGATGGTGTGGACGACACCCAAGAAAGTGCGATTTCCCACCGGAGCGCGGACAAAGGCGCCAACGGCAAGGGTCGCGCCCATCTCTTCCGTAATGCGATAGCTTAGGGAACGCCGCAGGGCTATGGGAAAAAGTACATCGGCAACCATCATCGCATTACATTTCTCTAACCGCGTGGGCGACTTTTTCCATCAACCATTTTGGGGTAGAAGTGGCCCCGCAAATCCCTACCGAATCCCCGGCGTTAAACCAGCTTTTGGAAAGCGCCTCCGCGTTCTCTACAGCGTATGAACGACTGTTGGCCGACCGGCAGGTCTGAAACAACACCCGTCCGTTGGAACTTTCTTTGCCGCAGACAAATACAATAACCTGATGCTGTTTTGCAAATGCTTGTAAAAGAGGGAGACGGTCGGCTACCTGTTGGCAAATAGTGTTGTATGCACAAAAATAATCCTCCGGATTTCTGCCCCGTAGGCGGTACTGTTCTTCTATTTGTCGGCAAAGCCCCAAAAAGGCGGGAGGATTTTGGGTGGTTTGGGCAAAAAGGCTGATTGGACGTTCAAAGTCAAGCCGGTCAATCTGGCTGCCGTCTTCCAAAATAAGGGCGTCTCCCAACAATTGTCCAATCAGACCGTTGACCTCTGCATGGCCTTTTTTGCCAAAGATGGCGATTTGCCCGTTCAAGGGCTTTATCCGGCGGTATTCCTCCTTAATTTTTTGCTGGAGTTTTAATACCACGGGACAACTGCAATCAATAATGCGGATGCCAAGTTCTTGGGCTTGAATATAAGTCTCCGGAGGCTCGCCGTGGGCGCGTATGATGACGGTTTGTCCGGCTATGGAGGATAATTGATGCGGCTCCACCGTAGACAGTCCGATTTTGCGCAATCGCTCCAATTCTTCATTATTGTGTACCAAGGCGCCCAAAGAATAGAGGGGAGTAGATTGGGCCAAATAACGCTCGGCCTCTTGAATGGCGCGTATGACTCCGTAACAAAATCCGGAGTGGGGGTCTATGCCCAACTTTAAGCCCAGCGCTCCGCTATGATGTGTTCTAACCACTGCATTTGTTGTTGGGGGGTTATATCGGAATTGTCCAATAAAAGCGCGTCCGGAGCTTGACGCAAAGGGGCATTAGGGCGATTTTGGTCTAAAAAATCCCGTTTCCGGATGTTTTCGAGGACGTCTTTGTATGTGGATTTATCGCCCTTTCGCAACAATTCTCGGTGCCGCCTTTGGGCCCGGACTTCGGGTCGGGCGGTCATGAAAATTTTAAGTTCGGCTTGAGGAAAAACCACAGTCCCAATGTCCCGTCCATCCATCACGATGCCTTTTTCCTTTCCCCAATCCTTCAACATTTTATCTACGTGTTCCCTAACAAAATGAAGGGCGCTTAGGGGGCTGACCCATTCCGAAACCTCAAGCGAGCGAATCTTTGCAGAAACGTCAACTCCGTTCAGATATACGCGGTTGCCGCCTGCTCGGTCAAAACCAATCTCCACGGCAGGAAGGGCAGCCTTGAGGGCGGATTCGTCTATCTGCCGGTCTTGAATCCACCCCTGTTCAAGGGCAAAAAGGGTAATCGTCCTGTACAGGGCTCCGCTGTCTACATAGGTGTATCCCAAGCGGGAGGCAATGGCTTTGGCAAAACTGCTTTTACCGGTAGAAGAGTATCCGTCAACGGCTATGATGATTTTTTCTTTGGTCATAATCGATATGCAAGGCTGCAAACTTACGCAAAATTTGCAGAACCAAAAATACCATATTTAGAAACGAGAAGCGCCGCCATATTTGATCCTTTTAAGGAGTTTCAAACCGAAATGCCACTATTACCGGATTAGATTCTGCATGCAGCTCATCTAGCTGTTTTTTGTTTGGCATATGCAGGGCATTTTTCTTGATGACGTGCAGTGCCTCCTCCACATCCGGCAAAATGATAGAAAAATAGGTATCCTCGTTACATGCTTGAATTTTATCAAAACCCATATTTTCTTTTAAGTCATTTATTTTGTAGCAATTGCTGGTTGATTTTTGATATACCATTTGTTGCGGAGACATGAACTCCATAACAAAGCTGATGTAATCCTCGGTTTCAAATATGGAATGTAAATCTTTAAACGATACCCGGTCCATAGTCATTTCACGTATGTCGTTTTGCCATGCTTTAATGGTCGATTTTGACGGCAATGGTATATTTTCAAACTTGATATAAGGAATTACATCTTCTTCATTCAATCGGTAAGCTATTTCGGAAAAACGTGGGATGTAATAGCAACCATAAGGCGATTGGGAGAAGTGTTGAAAAGTGTATAGCAAAAATTTAAATGGATCCGACGTTGTAGCAGGTAGTATTTGGTGATATTTACCTGTTTCCCAGTTATAATATGCCAATTCGTCGGACATGGCTCCATCCTCAAATATCCAGTTTGCGTACAGGCGGTTATTCGGAAACAGCATGAAATTAATGAGCGGACTGCTTAGTTGCACCTCCGTTTGAAAACTTCCATCCTGCCCAAATTTAATCAATTTGGATTGGGCGGTGTCCCAAAGGTAGATATCTCCCGATTCCGTAACATTAAAATCAAAGAAATGAATGTATTCCCCCGGGCCTCTTCCAACGCGATTGATTTTAAAAATTAATTTCCCTTGAAAATCAAAGACAAAAAGTGACTTCGAGTCATGATAATCTGCGATATATATTCTATCGTTACAGATTAACATTTTAGAGATATGATGCGAGAGCAATACATCATCATTTGTCTCTAAAGGGATATATTGTAAATATTTGATGTTTAGTGAATCGAATGGGATGGTAATTATTTTGCCCACATCTATCACAATCTCGCATACTGTCTGTTTTTGTATCTGATTGCAGGCGCACGCAACGAACAACAATAAACCAATAGAATATTTTAAAATTTTATTTAGTTTCATGTTAATAATTGATTTTCACAAGACGATGTATTTACAACCTGCAAAGAGGGCTTTCTGCTGCAAATATACAGATTTTTCCCAAGTTGACCACAGTGCGGAGCGCCGGAGTTGTTGATGGAGCTGCTGCCGCGGATTGCCGAAAAAGGTTACAGGGCCGGCCACCCCGATGAGCTATCATCCGGCATCTTTTAGAAAATCTTCAATTCCCTTAACTATTTTATTGACA
>WRBG01000034.1 GCA_009784635.1 Bacteroidales bacterium
AGTGAGTTGTCCGAAAAAATCGGACAACTGAAACTTCCCGCCGCCGACGGTAAAAAATACCTTACCGACGTTGCCGATGTCGAGCAACTTTTCCGGCTTATACAGTCTGTTCCATCGCCCAGAGCCGAGCCTTTCAAGCAGTGGTTGGCGCAGTTGGGGCGCGAACGTCTTGAGGAAATTGACGACCCCGAACAGGGAATAGACCGCCTGTTGGAATATTACCACCGCAAGGGTTACTCCGAAGCATGGATTAACCAGCGACTGAAATCTATCGAAGTGCGAAGGGAACTGACCGACGAATGGGAGCGGCGCGGCGTGAAACGAGGGCAGGAGTTTGCAGCGCTAACCGACATCATTACGCATGAATGGTCGGGAATGACCACAAAGCAGTACAAGCAGTTCAAAAACCTCAAAACCGAAAGCCTGCGCGACAATATGACCAATCTTGAATTGGTGCTCAACATGCTCGCAGAGGCTTCAACAACCGACTTGTCGCAAAAAAAGCAACCAAAAACATTTTTAAGCAACCCCTTCTAAGCCCCTTGTCCCCCAACAATCATACAATCAAACAACCCAACAAGGCTGTCTCAAATTCAAGGCAGCCTTTTTTGTGCCTTGCCTCCGCCCGTTCTGTTGCACTTCTGCCCCCGTGTTGTCCCGTCTCACCATCGCAAGCAAGGGTGCGGCAGACAACGGTAAAAAGTGACTGACAATCGGACACATCTCGACAGTCGAGTGACTTTACACGTACACGGCTGCCTCTCATTTTCACGAATCGGAAAAAAATAGTACCTTCGCCATAGTTTTAAAACGTAAAAATGTGGACACACGAGTAGAATACATAAATATTTTGCAACGCTTCAAACAAGAGCATGGCGATGAATATGGCATCACACGCATAGGCATATTCGGTTCGGTGGCACGCAACGAACATACCCAAGAAAGTGATGTGGACGTTTTGGTGGAAGCGCCCGTATTGAGTTTGTTTTCACGCATAGGCATCAAACATCAATTAGAAGAAATGATGGGTGTTCCGGTTGATGTGATACGCAAAACCGAGTATATGCGACCACGGTTTAAGGCAAGAGTAGAAAAGGAGGTGATATATGTATGACAAAACATTGGTAATAGACAGATTACGCGACATAGAGGAGGCATTGTTACATATCATAGACAGAACGTCTTGGATAAAGGCTGCCGAAGATTTTGCGACTACTCCCGCAGGAATAGACATGTTGGATGTGGCTACCATAAGACTAATGGCAGTTAGTGAAGAAATTGGACAGGCGTACCAAAGGACAATTACTCGTTCATTATCCAAATATTGATTGGAAAAAAACTACGGACTTGAGGAATATTATTGCCCATGAATACTTCCATATTGATGCTGAAGAGATTTTCGATACTGTGCAAAATGATGTGCAACCTTTGTTAACGACCATACAGAAAATGATTGCCGATTTGGAAAAATGAACACAAAGTGCCTGTCGATAACAAGGGTTTACCCCGCGGTGTTACTTCGCGATTGGCAGTCGGCACCGGAGGCTTCCCCAAATTAGGCTTCTATAACTTACCACTGTTTATCGGTTAGGTTAGTTGGGTAGTTTGTAAATAGTTATATTATTTTTTTTGTTAAATTTAAACAGTTTCTTAAACTTTCTTGCAGGGCATATGTCTCATATAGGTTGTAATGCCGACTAATATGAATAAACACATGCGTTCTCTGCTTTATTTTTGCATAGCCGTTGCCGTTTTGGCAGTGGCCGGGTATTATTTGTACACACGGGTAATATCGCCCCCGCCCAAGATGAATACGGCGGCTCCGGCGGCCAATCCCGGAGGAGGCAGAGGGGGAGGCGGACGTGCCTTGCCGGTTTCTGTGTACATAGCAAACTACAGCGACCTTTCCGATGGGGTATCTCGCGTGGGGTCGCTTTTGGCCAATGAGACGGTGGATTTAGCCAGCCAAACTTCGGGCAGGGTGGTGCTGATTAATTTTGAAGAAGGGCAATGGGTCGAACAAGGGACGTTGCTGGTAAAGATTGACGACTTGGATTTTCAAGCGCAACTTACCCGTGCCGAGCATCAATTTGCCTTGGCGGCCGAAAGGTTGAGGCGGCAGCAGATTCTGTTTGCAAGAGACGCCGTCAGCCGCGAGGCCTTTGACCAAGCCCAAACCGACTACAATATGATAGAGGCAGACATAGAGCTGTTAAAAGTCCGGATTGACCGCACCGAGATTCGGGCGCCGTTCAGCGGGGTTATAGGCTTTAGAACCATATCGTTAGGAGCTTATTTACAGGCGGGAGCCAGAGTGGCGACGCTGGCGGATATTGCCACCCTAAAACTCGAATTTTCTATCCCCGAGAGAAATGTTTTTCGGAAGTTAGAAGGGGCGACCGCTCGGTTTATGGTACAGGGAAGCGAAAAAGAGTATACGGCAAGAATATATGCTGTAGACCCTGTATTGGACGTCAGAACCCGGTCCGTTGTACTGAGGGCTTTATACGACAATCGGGATGGTTTGTTGCGTCCCGCGATGGCTGCCACAAGGATTGCTGTTGAAACCGAACGCACCCCGACCGCTCTATTGGTGCCCAGCGAAGCGGTGATTCCCGATGTGGATGGGCGTACGGTTTGGCTGGTGCGCAACAACAGGGCGGTGCAGGTGCCCGTTAAAACAGGAAATCGTACCGCCGACATGGTAGAAATTTTAGAGGGAGTGGCAGCGGGAGATACGGTGATTACTTCCGGTTTGTTACAAATTCGACAAGGCCAAACGGTAGAGCCGGTTACTTTTTAAACAATAGCCATGAATATTTCTACAACCAGCATCAAGCGTCCGGTATTGGCATCGGTACTAAATATCTTGATTGTCATTTTTGGGGTCATCGGTTTTACCGGTCTGGGCGTTAGGGATTATCCCAGCGTGGATAATCCGGTGATTTCTGTGCGGGCTTCTTTTCCGGGCGCCAATGCAGACGTAATAGAGACCCAAATTACAGAGCCTTTAGAGGCGGCGGTAAACGGGATTCCGGGTATTCGCTCCATTTCGAGTACCAGTCGGGACGGTTCCAGCAACATCACGATTGAGTTTAATATTGAGGTAGACTTGGAGACTGCGGCCAACGATGTGCGGGATAAAGTTTCGGGCGCGCAGCGGCGTCTGCCGCCCGACATGGACCCTGCGGTGGTAGAAAAATCCGATGCCGATTCTCAACCCATATTTTCCGTAACCCTGCAAAGCGAAAGCCGCTCCTTGATTGACTTGAGCGAATTTGCCGAGGTGAATTTTAAAGAACGCCTGCAAACGGTTAGCGGCGTAAGTAATGTGGGCGTTTGGGGCTCAAAGCGTTATTCTGTGCGGATGCGCATGGACCCGCTTCTCTTGGCGGCCTACAGGGTGACGCCTTTGGACGTGCGTCAAGCGGTAACCCGCGAAAATGTGGAACTGCCCTCCGGAATGATTGAGGGCGCCAATACCGAACTGACCGTGCGTACCATGGGGCGTTTGCGTACCATAGAAGATTTTAACAATCTGATTGTGTTGCGCAACGGGGACAGGATTGTGCGCTTCTCCGACATCGGCGTGGCTGAGGTGGACGCAGAAAATACCCGCTCCATCATGAAGCGGGACGGCGTGCCCATGGTCTCCTGTAATATAGTGCCGCTGCCGGGGGCCAATTACATCAGTATTGTGGACGCAGCCACTAAAGTGGTGGAGGAGTTAAAAAAAGACCTTCCGCCCGACATAGAGGTGGGCATAGGCTTTGACAACACCAGATTTATCAGACAATCTATTTCGGAGGTACAGCGCACTATTTTCTTGGCATTTTGCTTGGTGGTGCTGACTGTTTTCCTCTTTTTGAGAAATTGGAGAACCACCTTGATTCCCGTTGTGGCCATTCCGGTATCGTTGATTGGCTCCTTCTTTATCATGTACATAGCAGGTTTTACAATCAATATTTTGACTTTGTTGGCCGTGGTGCTTTCCATCGGCTTGGTGGTGGACGATGCCATTGTGGTGATGGAGAATATTTATGTCAAGATAGAGAAGGGGATGCATCCCTTTGAAGCGGGCATTAAAGGGTCAAAAGAGATTCTCTTTGCCGTGGTTGTTTCCACGGTGACATTGATAGCGGTGTTTTCTCCGATTGTCTTCTTGCAGGGAGTAACCGGCCGCCTCTTTCGGGAGTTTAGTATTGTGATTGCCGGCGCAGTAACCCTTTCGAGTTTTGTAGCCCTCACGTTAACGGCCATGATGTCGTCTCGGCTGTTGGATGTGCGTGCTTCATCGGGACGTTTTTACCGTTTCACCGAGCCGTTCTTTGCGTGGCTAAACCGCACATATGAAACCTCTTTGCGTAACTTCTTCAAGGTTCGGTGGGTCGCGTTGGTCATATTGGTCGCCTGCTTGGGGATGGCGGCGTGGCTGTGGACATCCATTCCCTCAGAAATGGCTCCTATGGAAGACCGTTCCATGATTCAAGTTTCCTGCACGGGGACAGAAGGCGCTACCTTTGATTATATGTTGCGTTATTCCGATATGCTCAGAGAGGTTATTGATGAGGCGGTGCCGGAGCAGAGATTTGTGATGCAGAACTTGGGTATGGGGGGGCGGAACCGCGCCAGTTTTCAGATACCTTTGGTGGACCCCGTAGACCGTGGCCGAAGCCAACAGGAGATTGCAGACGCACTGACGCCCATAGTGGCACAATATACCGGCGCCCGCAGTTTTGTTACCCAGCAGCCGACTTTTGGCGGCAGACGTGGAGGTTTGCCCGTGCAGTATGTGATTCAAGGCAAGCACTTGGACTCATTAAAACGGGTGATTCCCATTTTTATGCAGGAGGTGGCGTTAAGCCCCGTATTTTCTAACTCCGACATAAACTTAAGGTTTACAAAGCCGGAGTTGACGGTGCAAATTAATCGTGACCGCGCTTCCCTCCTTGGGGTAACGGTGCAGAATATTTCTCAGACGTTGCAATTGACCATGAGCGAGCAGCGGATTGGTTATTTTATCCGGAATGGAAAACAGTACCAAATTATGAGTCAGATTGACCGGAGCGACCGGAACCGGCCTACCAATTTGGCTAATATTTATATACGGAACGATGTGGGAGAGTTAATCCAGTTAGATAATTTGGTTTCTATGCAGGAGAGCAGTACGCCGCCCCAGTTGTTTCGCTACAATCGTTTTGTTTCGGCTACGGTTTCTGCCGGATTGGCCCAAGGGCAGACGTTGGGGCAGGGAATTGCAGAAATGGACAGGATTGCAGCAAGGGTACTCAATCCCGACGACTTCTCGACCGCACTCACCGGACAATCTAAAGACTTTGTAGAGAGTACCTCCAGTTTGATGTTTGCTTTTGTGCTGGCTTTGGTGTTGGCCTATTTAGTTTTAGCGGCCCAATTTGAGAGCTATCGCGACCCGCTTATCATTATGCTCACCGTTCCGCTGGCGTTGTTTGGCGCCTTGGTGTGCTTAAAGGTATTTGGGCAAACCTTAAACATCTTCAGCCAAATTGGGATTATTATGTTGATTGGCTTGGTGTCCAAGAACGGGATTTTGATTGTAGAATTTGCCAATCAGCGCAAAGCGGAGGGCCTCAACAGCCGCGAGGCGGTAAAGATTGCGGCGACTTCGCGTTTCAGACCGATTATAATGACCAGCCTGTCTACCGTTTTTGGCTTAATGCCCATGGCTATGGCTTCGGGTGCGGGGGCAGAGAGTCGTATTGCCATGGGTATTGCCGTGGTAGGCGGATTGTTTGTATCCACCTTCTTTACGCTCTATGTGATTCCTGCCATGTACACCTTCATTTCTTCTGCCCGAATAAGGCAACAACCTCAAATTGATTAGTATCATGAATGTTAAATCTAAAATAATCCTGATTGTTTTCCTTTTGGGTACCGGAATTTCCGGATGGGCCCAAGAGGTCAGATTGTTGGTTGAGCAAGGCGTCAGAACCTTGGATACGGCTTCTGTGCTGCCTTTGCCCTACGCCCAACACGAGATGGGATTGCATTATTCCCTAATGGACTGTATCGAGGTGGCTTTGGAAGAAAATTTTTCTGTACGGATTGCCCGAAACCAATTAGAAGTGGCTAAGAACAACGTAACGCTGGCGCCGTTTTTGCCCTCTTTAAGCGCGTCTGCCCGCCAACTCCAGACCAATAACCGCTCCAATGTGGAATACGCCGATGATACCAAAGCGCAGACTGAATCCCGCACAGGTGAATACAGAGGTGGCCTAAACTTTTCATGGCGCCTGTTCGACGGTTTTGCCATGTTCTCCTCCCACGCCCGACAAAAGGAGTTGTTGCAGTCCGGCGAACTGAATTTTCGTTCCGGTGTAGAGGGCATGGTGATGGATTTGAGCAATCAGTATTACCAAATCATTACCATCCAAAATCAAGTAAATTTAGTGCAGCAATTGGTCAATATTTCCCGCTTGAGGTACGAACACGCCCTGCTCAGATATGAACTCGGCAATATTTCGGGCTTAGAATGTCAACAGGCGAGGATTTATTTTAACGCCGATTCGTCGAGCTTGATTGTGCAAAGGCAGAACCTTAAAAATGCCTACATAAGGTTGTACCGCACCATGGGCGTTCCCTATGACTCCAAAATTGTCATCCGCGACACCATTGTGCCCGAAAAAGGACTCATCTTAGACGATTTGTGGGCCTCTGCTTTGGAGAGAAATACAGAATTATTGTTGTTGAGGCAGGGGCAGGCGGTGTCTGAATACGACCTCCGTTTAGCCGGCGCGGCGCGTTATCCGACCCTCGATTTTTCTTCGAGCTATACCATTTCTGCCGTCAATACTCCGCTCGCAAACTCTGTCCGGTATAACGAAACCAACGGATATAACTGGGGATTCAACCTCTCCATCCCCATTTTTAACGGCTTTACCACCAATCGACAGATTAGAAATGCAAGGTTGGGCGTAGAGCGCACGGCCCTGCAATACGAGCAACGGGAGCAGTCCTTGTTAGGCGTGCTGCTTCAAGAGTACATCATCTACACAGATAACCTGCAAATGATTGATTTCGAGTCGCAAAATGCAGAAGTGGCCCATTCCAACGTAGAGGCTGCCATGGAGCGCTACCGCTTGGGGTCGCTTTCCGGAATTGAGTTCCGCGATATCCAGTTGGGCTACCTCAATGCCGTTGACCGCAAGTTACGGTCTATTTATCAAGCAAAACTTTCCGAAGTAGCCTTGCTGCTGCTGGCAGGGGTGATTTTCTAAAAAGCAAAAACCGCCCCTAAGAAGGAGCGGCAACAAGATTTTAGGTTAAGCAGTGACCGTCGCAACCAAAGGTTGCTTCAGATTTTTGTAGGGCAAAGATAAACATCTTTTTTAAATAATCATCATGTTTCGATTATTTTGTTAAAATTTTTATCAAAGTAATCCATAAATCCGTTCCGACAGGGATGAGCGCATCGGGAAAATCGTAGGCCGAATCGTGAATGGGCAAATGTTGCAATCCGGCGCCCAAGTCAATAAAAGTAGCCTTGGCATGGGTGGTGAAAAAAGCAAAATCGTCTGAGCCGGCAAGTGGTGCAACTGCTTGTTTAACAGGGAGACCAAGTTCGTGTACGGCGGAAAGTATCACCTTGTTGGCTTCCGGATGATTGACGGTGGCGGGGAAAATGTCGTGGAGCTTAAAGGTGGTTTTTAGTCCGTGGGTGGCGGCAATTTGCTCCATATGCGTGGTGGCCATTTGGTGGAGTTTGTCTAAATCTTCTTGTTTATTGCCCCTAAAAGTAGCCCTTAAAAATCCGTGTCCGGGGGTGGTGCCGTAGGCAATTTCTCCAATTTCCACGTTGATAATGGTAATCAAGACAAAGTCGCTAAAGAGTCCGGGCGTTTTTATCAACTCCATCCACGCTTGAATGGTTTCCATCACGGCAAAGGTGGGAGTGATGGCGTTGTGCGGCTCAGAGGCGTGGGCGGTTTTGCCCAAAAATTCCACTTCAAGTCCGTGAGATGCTGCGGCATAGGTTTCCGGATACCAAATAACTTCTCCCAATGGCGCGCCCGGAAGGTTGTGCAGGGCAAAGGCGTAGTCAAACGAGATGCCCAAAGAGCGGAGTTCGGAGGCCATGCGGCGGGCGCCTTCCCCGGTCTCCTCGGCCGGTTGAAAGAGGAGGGTAACGGAGCCGCTTTGAGGCGGATGGGCGGCCAAGTAGAGCGCTGCTCCGCAAAGTATGGCCATGTGGCCGTCGTGTCCGCAAGAATGGGCGACTCGCGGGTTCTGCGATGCGTGGGGGAGTTGAGAGGTTTCGGTAATGGGCAGTGCATCTAATTCGCAACGAATCATAATGTTCACTCCGGATTTCGCGCCCTCGAAGCGCACCAGCAGTCCGTGTCCGCCTATGTGTTCAAATATCTGGGCTCGAGGCGCGGCCTTGCGGCAGAAATCGGCAATGGTTTGGGCGGTTTTGACCTCTTGGTCGGGCAATTCGGGATGGGCATGGAGGTTGCGGCGCAATTGCACCAATTGCCACAGTTGTTCGGGAGAGAGGTATTGACTATTCATGTTTTATTAATTGTTTAGCTAACAGAGGCATTCCTTGAGCGGCGTTCATGCGGATGCTTTCTACCCGATTTTGGATACCCGATATGGGCGGGGTTTTTGGGTCAACCACATAGATGGTGGGCGAGGGTTTTGCATAATGTACCAAGGAAGCGGCGGGATATACGGCCAAGGAGGTGCCTACCACAATCAAAATGTCGGCGGCAGAGACAATGTGTACCGCCTGTTCCATCAAGGGAACCGCCTCTCCAAAGAATACGATGTGCGGGCGCAACAGGGAGCCTTTGGGGCAGCGGGCGTCAAGAGTCTGTTCCCATCCATCCATCGAATAGATGAGCGACTCGTCTGCCGTACTGCGTAATTTCGTCAGTTCTCCATGGAGGTGAAGTATTTTTTGGGAGCCGGCGCGCTCGTGCAGGTTGTCTACGTTTTGGGTTACGATTTCTACCTCGTAATACTGCTCCAATTCTTTAATGGCGTAATGGGCCGGATTAGGCTCTGTGGAGAGTAGCTCTTTACGGCGCGTGTTGTAAAAACGGATGACTGTTTCGCGGTCGCGGGCTAAGGCCTCCGGCGTACACACGTCCTCAATGCGGTGCTGCGCCCAAAGTCCGTCCGAGTCTCTAAAGGTAGAAATACCACTGTCGGCGCTAATGCCTGCGCCCGAAAAAACGACAAGTTTCATTTTTTTGCGGGCCTAATGGGAGGGAACAAAGGCAAAGCGAGCCAAAGGAGTTTCCGACTCGTTGGTAAAAGTCAAAATATCATCCTTTATGGTATATTTGATTACCAAATCGAGTATTTTTAGGAATTGATTTTCAAGCTCCATATCTAAACACATCATTTGGGTAGTGGCCGCTTGAGAGAAAGCGATGCTGCCCGGCGCTTTTAGCTGGAAGCTCCCCATCATCCTGTTGCAGCCCGCATTGCCGCTGAATCTATGGGTGTACTTATCAAACACCATATGGGGACCTCCATGGCTTTGTTCGGTTTCTACCGGAGCGCCGTTTAGCTCCACTAATTTCCAAAAATTCCCTGTCAGTTCCGTATCTGTTTTCTTTAGCGTGTACATCTCAATGGGTATGAGGCTCTCTTCCTGCCCGTCAAACAGGACTGTGAGGCTGTGGTCTTCTACAAGTAATCGCTTGATAAATAAGTTGTCCAAGGCAATGGTGTTGTTCTGAGCGTCCCAAAGAAACTTGCCTGTTTGGGTAAACAATTCGTCCGACCTGTCCATATACTTGGTTTGAATGGTATAAGTAGAATCGGGGAGGAGTTCAACAAGGGTTTGAATACCCGGACAGTCGGCGCAGGGCATCACTCCGGCGTACATGCCGACCCAGCCGGGAATATTGGTAGTTACTGTATTACGAGTATTTACGCAGGAGTTCAAGCAAAAAGCAAGAACGGCAGCGCTAAGGATAAAACTGATTTTGTTCATGATTGTATCATTAATGATTGATGGGTAATTACCCCACAAAGATAGGCAAATTTCTTGGTTATTGGCTAAAACGGCTTACCTTTGCTTGGAAAACATCAAACACAAATATAGACTTTTATCGTTATGTTTCTACCTGTTTCTAAGGCTCAGCTGAGCCAAACGCAGCAATTGATTAGTCCGCATATTCACAAAACGCCGGTAGTTACCAGTCGTATGTTGAATCAATTGGCCCAAGCCGACCTCTTTTTTAAGTGCGAATGTTTACAACGCTGCGGAGCCTTTAAAATAAGAGGGGCCACCAGCGCCGTATTGTCCCTCTCTTTGGACGAACAGGCAAAAGGCGTGGTGACACATTCTTCGGGCAACTTTGCCCAAGCATTGGCCTGCGCTTCCACCGCGCTGAACATTAAATCGTGGATTGTAATGCCTAAAAATGCGCCGTCCGCCAAAAAAATGGCTACTCAAGGCTATGGCGGCGAGGTGGTTGAGTGTGAGCCAAACCTAAAGAGCAGAGAGACAACGGCGTTAAGCATCGTAGAGCGGTACGGGGCAACATTTGTGCATCCCTACAACCAATATACCGTAATCAGAGGTCAAGCAACCTCGGCCATGGAATTGGTGGCAGAAGTCAGTAAGCTCGACTATGTGCTTGCTCCTGTCGGAGGCGGAGGATTGATATCGGGAACGGCTTTGGCCTGCGCCCATTTTTCGCCGGATACCAAAGTGATTGGGGCGGAGCCTTTAGGGGCCGACGACGCCTTTAAGTCCTTTCATGCCGGAGCTATTGTCCCCCAAACCAATCCCCAAACCATAGCAGACGGACTGCGCACCAGCTTGGGCGATTTGACCTATCCCTTGATTAAGGAGTTGGTGTCCGATATAATAACCGTTACAGAGCAAGAGATTGTAGAAGCCATGAAGCTGTTTTGGTCAAGAACCAAGATTATTATCGAACCCTCCTCGGCGGTTACACTCGCGGCCGTACTCAAGCATCCCGATGTTTTTGCCGGAAAAAGGGTAGGGCTTATTTTATCGGGGGGGAATGTGGATTTGGAGAAGTTTTTTATTTGAGACCTAAAAATTACGAGCCATGCAAGAGAACATGCTGTTGTTTCAACACAAAATGAGGCAGATACTGCCTAAGTCCGCGGTTGTCACCGACCCGCTGCGCCGGTTGGCTTGGGGTACGGACGCCGGTTTTTACCGTTTGGTTCCGGAAACGGTGCTTTTTCCGGAAAAGGAAGAGGAAGTAACAGAAATTTTAAAGTCGGCCTGTGAATTGGGACTGCCCCTAACCTTTCGCGCAGCGGGTACCAGCTTGTCGGGTCAAGCCATTAGCGACTCGATATTGGTGGTGGTTGCCCACAAGTGGGATGGCTACCGGCTGATAGACGGAGGCGAACAAATTGCCCTGCAACCCGGCATCACCGGAAAACGTGTCAATGAGGTGCTGCGGGCTTTGGGGCGCAGGTTTGCTCCGGACCCGGCCTCTATGGATTCATCCATGATAGGCGGGATTATCATGAACAACGCTTCGGGCATGAGTTGCGGCATCCATGCCAACAGCGATAAGGTCTTGGTGAGCGCCCGTATAATCTTGGCAGACGGAACCCTGCTCGATACCGGAAACCCCGACTCTCGACGGGCTTTTGAAGTATCTCATCCCCACATTCTTGATGGCATAAAGCAATTGAGGGCAGAGGTGCTGGCCAATGAGGAACTCAAGCAACGGATTCTCTTTAAATATCGGATTAAAAATGTTACCGGATTAAACCTGCTCCCCTTGGTGGCTTTCGAGGACCCCTTTGAGATTATGGCCCATCTTTTGGTGGGGTCCGAGGGGATTTTGGCCTTTTTGTCAGAAGCAATAATGACTACCGAAGTCGATATGCCCCATAAAGCAAGTGCGATGGTTTATCTTTCCTCTATAGAAGAAGCCTGTCGGGCGGTTCAGTGTTTGAAGCAGGGACCGGTGGCCGCCGTAGAACTTTTGGACAGAAAGGCCTTGAAGTCGGTAGAAGACAGGGCCGGAATGCCTGCTTATTTGAAAACCCTTCCGGAGGGAGCCACCGCCTTGCTGATAGAAACCAAGGCGATGGAAGAGGAGGTATTGCAGCGTCAGATAGAGGTATTGAACCAAATATTGGAGCCTTTTGACAAAGTTGAGCCTTATGCGTTTAGCGCTAACGCCGACGAATACAAGGGTTGGTGGGCCATCCGTTCCGGAATTTTTCCCTCGGTGGGCGGTATGCGGCCCCCGGGTTCTACCTGTTTGATTGAAGATGTAGCTTTCCACATGGAGCATCTTCCCCAAGCCACTGCCGAATTGCAGGCCATGATAGAGCGTTACGGATACCACGATGGAGTGATTTACGGACACGCCTTGGAAGGAAATTTTCATTTTATTTTAAATCAATCCTTTGATACTCCGGAAGAAGTGTTCCGCTACGAAGCGCTGATGGAAGAAGTGGTTGCTTTGGTGGTAGATAAATACGACGGTTCCCTCAAGGCCGAACACGGTACGGGCCGGAACATGGCGCCTTATGTACTTCGCGAATGGGGGGGGCAAGCCTTTGCCGCCATGAAACAGATTAAGGAACTGTTCGACCCCAAGAATATTCTGAACCCCGGAGTGATTTTTAACCAAGACCCGCTTTGCCACATCAAGTATATAAAACCCTTGCCGCTGACCGACCCCCATGTGGACAAATGTATAGAATGTGGTTTTTGCGAAATCAACTGCCTAACGTCCGGATTCTCTCTGTCGTCTCGCCAAAGAATCGTGATGCAGCGAGAAATTACCCGCCTGTCCCAATCGGGAGAGGACCCCGAGGGCCTAAAGGAGTTAAAAAGGCTATACCGATATTGGGGCGACGCCACCTGCGCAGGAGACGGCCTTTGCGCCACCTCCTGTCCCATGGAGATTAATACCGGACAGCTTGCCCACCATATTCGCGAGGCCAATAATCCGCCGGGCAGCATTGGCTGGAGGGCCGGACAATCTGTGGCCAAGCACTTTTCCGGAGTCAAATCCGTCTTGCGTTTGGCCTTGACCGGAGCGGGTATGGCACATTCGGTAATAGGCGATTCGGGGGTAAGGACGGTGGGGAATATGATTCATGCCTTTGGGCTCCCCCTTTGGACGCCTTCCCTGCCCAAAAGCTATAAAAAGAAAACCAAGTCAGCCCCGATTCCCGATGACCAAAGTCCTGCAGTCGTTTATTTCCCGTCCTGCATCAATCAGACTATGGGAATAGAAAAAAAGAGTCCCTACCCAACGCCTTTGGCCGACAAAATGGAAGGCTTGCTGCACAAGGCCGGATACAGGGTAATTTATCCCAAGGGTATGGAAAAAATGTGCTGCGGAACGATTTGGGAAAGCAAGGGTATGCCCGATATTGCCGATTGTAAAACCGCCGAATTAGAGGCTGCTCTTTGGGAGGCTTCAGAAGACGGACGCTTTCCGGTGCTTTGCGACCAAAGTCCCTGCCTGTACCGGATGCGGCAAAAAATCTCTTCAATGAAACTATATGAGCCGGTGGAGTTTATTGAAACCTTCTTAGTAAATCGCCTCCGGTTCCACACTACCGATACCCCCGTAGCCATCCACACCACCTGCACCATGACCAAAATGCAATTAGCCCCGATGTTGTTGAAGTTGGCGAGTCGCTGTTCTACCCAAGTGCTGGTGCCTCAAGAAGTTGGCTGCTGCGGATTTGCCGGAGACCGGGGCTTTAGCTATCCCGAAATGAATACCTATGCCCTGCGCAAACTCCGTCCCCAATTAGAGGCAGCCCAAATCAAAACCGGTTATTCCAACAGCCGTACCTGCGAAATAGGCTTGAG
>WRBG01000035.1 GCA_009784635.1 Bacteroidales bacterium
AATTTTCTGCACATGTCAATCATGGCATAAGGGCCAAACTGTTTCATCAAAAAGGCCGATATGTTGTTGCTGCTTCTGGTCAAGCCCCATTTGAGCGTTACCATTTTTCCAATATCCTCGTCTTTATCGGTAGTTCTGGGTGTCCATACGCTATCCAGCACTTCAAAAGTCTGGGGCACATTGGCCGCCCGGTCGCAGGGGTGGAACCCCTCCTGCATAGCCAAGGTATATAAAAAGGGTTTGATGATGGAGCCCACCTGCCGCTTGCTCTGTCGCGCGTTGTCGTATTTGAAATAACGATAATTTGGCCCGCCCACATAAGCCTTTACCGCCCCCGTACCCGGCTCCATGGCAATAAGTGAAGCCCGCAAAAAGGATTTATAGTACAAAATCGAATCGTTGGGCGACATAAGGGTATCTATAAAACCGTTTCTATTCCACGAAAATACCCTCATGCGGCGCTTTTCTCTAAAACTGTTGTCAATCTCGGCATCGCTGGCGCCCGCCGCTTTCATGCTGCGGTGCCGGTCGCTCCATTGTCTGGCGTTCCTCATCACGGTTTCCCTTTCGGCCGCAGACACGTCGTTAGAAAAAGGACGGTTTCGCTTCCACCTAAGCTCCCTATCAAAAGTGGGCTGCAAATCCCTTCCCAAATGCTCGGCCACCGCCTCCTCCGCATAACGCTGCATGGGGGCGCTTATGGTAGTAAAAATTTTTAATCCGTCTCGGTCCAAATCAAACATCGACCCATCGGGTTTGGGATTTTTGCGCAACCAGCCATATAGAGGGTCATCGGCCCACAATAAAGAATCTACTCGATAATCATCTCTATTTGAATAGCGCGACCGTACCGGCTCGCGGGCGCTCATCACCCGTCGCAACATATCTCTGAAATAAGGCGCCAATCCAGCATTATGGTCCTGTATCGTAAAAAATACGCCCAAAGGAAGTTGCCTAAGCGAGTCCCGGTCTGCTCCGGTGATGTATCCGTATTTAGCCATTTGTCCCAGCACATGATTGCGGCGACGCTCAGATGCATCGGGATTGGAAACGGGATTAAAACGGGTGGGCTTATTGACCATACCTACCAGCAAGGCTGCCTCTTGAGCATCTAACTGCGAAGGGTGCTTGGCAAAAAAGGTAAGCGATGCCGCACGAATCCCATAAGCATTACTGCCAAAGAAGACCGAATTAAGGTACATGCTTAGAATCTCCTCTTTGGTATAGTTCCGTTCCAATTTTACGGCGGTAATCCATTCTTTAAGTTTAGCCACGCCTAAACGCATGGTTTTGGCTCCGGGGAAATTGAGCTGGGTGGTATCTCTGGGGAACAAGGACTTGGCCAACTGCTGGGTCAGGGTACTCCCCCCTCCGCCCGAACGCACATTGCCCAAAAGAAAGGTTTTTACGCCCACCCGAGCTAAACTTTTGAAATCAATTCCGGAATGTTTGTAAAAACGGATGTCCTCGGTAGAAATTAAAGCGTCTACCAAACAGGGCGACAATTCATCGAACCTGACGTAAGACCTATTTTCTATATGATAGGTACTTAATACAATACCTTCTTCCGAGATGAGTTCGGTGGCCAAATTGCTTTTGGGATTTTCCAATTCTTCAAAAGAAGGGATGGGCGCAAACAATCCCACCAGCAACAACGCCAAAAAAAGCAGTCCCAAAGGGGATAACGCCAATACCCAAAGCCATGTAATGATTTTTCTCTTATCCTTTTTTTCTTTCATAAAGCCATTTCTATATCACCGCCCAAAGATACGCCAATCCATGCAAAAATCATGCACCTATTTCAAAAAAATTTGGTCAATACCACCATTTATGCCTTACTTTGCAGACTGTTTGTAGGCTAAAATTATATGGAATCGCATTTATTGATAGTAGAGTCTCCGGCTAAGGCCAAGACAATTGAAAAATTTTTGGGCAAGGATTTTAAAGTAAAATCCAGTTTTGGGCATATCCGCGATTTGTCTAAAAAGAACTTGGGGATTGATGTAAGGGACGGGTTTGTTCCGGAATACGAAATACCCAAGGACAAGGCAACAATCGTCAAAGAATTAAAAACTTTGGCCGGTCAAGCTCAAACCGTGTGGCTGGCTTCTGACGAGGACCGGGAAGGGGAAGCCATTGCTTGGCACTTACAGGAAAGCCTTGGCTTGGATTCCAAAAACACAAAAAGAATTGTGTTTCACGAAATTACTAAAGAGGCTATTCTCCGCGCCGTAGAAAACCCGCGCGCTGTAAACATGAATTTGGTCAATGCCCAACAGGCCCGTCGGGTACTCGACCGTTTGGTGGGCTTTGAAATTTCGCCCATCCTTTGGAAAAAACTTAAACCCAAGCTCTCGGCCGGCCGTGTGCAGTCGGTTTCCGTTCGCTTGATTGTAGAAAGGGAGCGAGAGATTATGGGCCATACTACCCACGCCCACTATAAAATAGAAGGCGTTTTTACCCCCAAAGGGAAAAAATCGTCCCCCGTTAAAGCCGAAGTCGAAACCCGTTTTGAAACCGAACAGGAGGCTTTTGACTTTCTGAAAAAATGTATGGACGCCAACTTTAGTGTTGGTTCGGTAGAGAAAAAAGCAGGCAGCCGCACGCCGGCTCCTCCCTTTACCACCTCCACCCTCCAGCAGGAAGCCTCCCGCAAATTGGGGTTTTCGGTAAGCCAAACCATGAACTTAGCCCAAAAACTCTACGAAGCCGGATTGATTACCTATATGCGTACCGATTCCACCCAGCTCTCCAAATTGGCCCTGCATGCTGCACACAGCTGTATTGAAGCTATTTACGGGCTAAAATATTGCAAGACCCGACAGTATGCCACCAAAAATAAATCGGCACAGGAAGCACACGAGGCCATCCGGCCTACTTACCTGCAAAACGCTTCTATCAAAGGAACGGCTCCGGAACGCAGACTCTACGACTTGATTTGGAAGCGTACCATTGCTTCCCAAATGGCAGATGCACAAGTCGAAAAAACAACTGTGGCCATACGCGCGTCTACCGCGTCCCAGCCCTTTACGGCTACGGGAGAGGTGATTCTCTTTGACGGATTTATAAAAGTATACCACGAATCCAAGGACGAGGATGCCAGAGAAGATATGGGAACTCAACTTCCTCATTTACAATCGGGAGATATTTTATTGCCTCAACTTTTATCGGCCACCCAGCGTTTTTGTCAACGCCCTCACCGATATACCGAAGCCAGCTTGGTAAAAAAATTGGAAGAATTGGGCATCGGACGTCCCTCTACCTATGCGCCAACCATATCCACCATCATGCAACGGGAATACGTTAGCAAAGAAGACCGCCCCGGAACCCAACGAAATTACATCCGTTTAGAAGTAGCCGGAGCGCAAATAATCCGTCGGGAACTTACCGAAACGGTCGGGGCCGAAAAATCCAAGCTATTTCCCAGCGACATTGGCATGTTGGTGAACGATTTCTTGGTTGATCACTTTAAAGACATTGTGGATTACGGTTTTACCGCCAAAGCAGAAGAAGATTTCGACCGCATTGCCGAGGGTACATTGGGATGGCAGCAAATGCTGGCCGATTTCTATCACCCTTTTCATCAGACCGTACAAAAAACCCTTGAACACTCCCGCCACACCAATGCCGAAAGGGTATTGGGTGTGGACCCCAAGACAGGCAAGGAGGTGATTGTGAGAATTGGAAGATTTGGCCCCGTTGCCCAAATCGGGGGCAATGACGATGAACAAAAGCAATTCTCCAGCCTGCAAAAAGGACAACTCATTGAGTCCATTACTTTGGAAGAAGCCCTTCAACTTTTTCAACTTCCCCGCCATTTGGGAAGTTTTGAAGATAAAGAGGTAAGTTGCAGCATTGGACGTTTTGGCCCTTACATCAGGCACGGGGCGGCATTTGTTTCTATGGGAAAAACAGACAGTCCCTACACCCTAAATTTGGAACGCGCCATTGAATTGTTGGAAGAAGCCCGGAAAAAGGCCGAGGAAAAAGTAATAAAAACATTTGATAACGAAGTAATTAAAATACTAAACGGACGTTTTGGCCCTTATATTGCACAGGAGGGCAAAAACTACAAAATCCCCAAAGGAGTGACTCCGGCGGACTTAACCCTCGAAGCGGTTCGGGATATTATCCAAAACAGCCCCGAACCCAAAACGAGACAGAATAAAAAGTCATGACCCCTCCGGCCTCTTTTTTGGAAACCCTTCCCTTGGCGGCCCTATCGCCCGAAACCGCATCCGGCTATCTTGCTCTTTTGGTCTTGGAGCAGTCCCAAGAAGCGCTGTTGCAGGAACTTTCTACCCTTTACCCCCAAAGCGACTACAAAATCGCCCTCGTTGCGCCCACCCTGTCTAATCACCCTGCCCAAATCATCGAAAGTGCAAAAGAATCAAGCATTCCCGTCATTTTTGTACAATCTAAAGAACCCTCTTTAGACCAACTTAATATTGACGATTCTTTCGCCGCTTCGCTCATATCGGCCGGAGCGACTCCCTTGGCCCAACAACTAATCGGTCATCCGCAAGTCAAGAGTTTTAGTTGGATTGGCTACCAAACCTGCCTAAGTCCTCAGTCTTTACTTTTGCAGCTCAGAGAGCGTTACTTTTTATCCCTTCGTTTGGGCGCTTACCGCGAAAATTTTAAGGCAGCCGAGCCCTTGATTCGTCCGGCGACCCACCATTTTACGGATTTGGGCGCTGTACGGCACAGCGATGCGCCCGAGGCTCCGGACAGCGGGCCCAACGGACTCTATGCCGAAGAAATCTGTCAATTAGCCCGTTATATGGGCGTAAGCAGCCGTCCCCAAGCCTGTTTTATCTATGGTTATCCCAAAAAGATACAGCCCTTACAAATCGTTACCCGCCTGCTGGCCCAAGTTCTTTGGCACCTGTTCGAGAGCTTGGCAACCCGTCAAAACGAAGACCCGTACCAACCCAAGCTAAGTACCTTATTTTCAAAAAAAGAAGTACATATGGGCGAACCTTATCAAGTTGTTCACTTTTTATGCAGCAACCACACAAAACGCTGGTGGTTCGATATATTATCTAAAGACGGGACCCGACATTTTATTCCCTGCACCCATGAAGAATACCTAACGGCCCTAAAAGGAGAACTTCCGCTCAATTGGTTGCACCACTATCAAAAATTTTCTTACTTTTGCGGTTGAACTTTTAATGTATAACCTGCGACACCATGCCCAAGTATCAAATTGACCATATCGATCAAAAAATCCTCTCATTTTTAGTCAAAAATGCCCGTATGCCTTTCTTAGAAATTGCACGAGAATGCGGGGTGTCCGGAGCGGCCATCCATCAGCGGGTGAAAAAAATGGAAAACATCGGCGTGATTACCGGCTCAAGGTTATTGGTTAAGCCTCAGGCTTTAGGACTGAATGTTTGTGCATTTGTTGGCGTACAACTTTCTCAGGCCAACCAATATCCCGCAGTGGTAGACGCTTTAAAAACAATTTCGGAAGTAGTCGAATGTCATTTTGTAACCGGACAACATTCCCTCCTGCTAAAGATTTATTGCCGCAACCACGACCACCTCATGGAAGTGCTTATTAACACCATCCAAAACATTCCCTCGGTTATGCAAACCGAGACTTTGGTTTCCTTAGACCAAGCCATTGAACGTCAGGTCTGGGTAAAAGACAGCACATCTGACAACAAGAGGTAAGGAACTGCATGCCGATAACAGCGGCATCTTACAACAGAAAAAATAATGATATTAGCGCCGCCATCGACAAGATAATCAAAATAATATTAACTCGTTTCATGGGCGCTCCACTGTTTAGACCGGTTTTTTTCATAGGTTTAGAATTAATAATTGCAGTGCAAAAATAGGCTATAAATCGCATGGATCTACAAGAATAATCTTACATACGCGATTTGCAAACAGCTCACATTTAAATTATTATAAAAAATCGTCTTACATGGTGTCTCGGACATACAAATCCACAAGGCCATCCCGAAACAAAAACGGCCTCTTTTGCCCTACTTTAATCCCCAATTTTTGATACAAACGGGAACGACGGGTATACAGGGGGTCGGGATTCGACAGCTTGTAGAGACCGCATAAATCTTTAGGGCCTAAATCGGCATAAAGCAAACAAGTGAATATTATATCAGCAGTATTCAGCTGAGGGTAGCGTTTTTTTAACCAGTCTATCATGCCCGGATAGGCGAGATGCGCTGCTTTAAATACTTTAGCATAAAAAACTTCTTCCGGCGGATAAGGGAAGTTGATATTAAATTCTTTTAGAAAAAGCGTTGTATTCCATTGATTTATGCAATAAGAACGCCTAAGTTCCTGCAGGGATTTGTCCTGTTGCTCCAAGGTTTCCGTATGAACCCTATCCCAACGGGTCATACGCCTTTTCCACCAATATACAGTCATGACCATAGCGGTTACAGACAGCGTACAAATACCGGCAACCGTACCCATATGCTTCGTTTTTTGTTTCACCTGTTCCTTTTTTAACTTTTCCTGTTGGTGTTTCTCCTTTACAATTCTAAAATCATGCAGGTAATGCTCCCTGCGGATGGAATCGGAGAGTTCTTTGTATTTGGCCATATAGTTTATGGCGGCCTCATAGTCCCCCGCCTGTTCTTCTACTCTTTTCATGCCGGCCAATGCCCCTGCACGCTGTCTAGAGGTGGCTTGTGTATCTCTCAATACCAAATACATATAATGTCGTGCAGAATCTATCTGCCCCACGTCTAAATACAACATACCTAATAAAGGATAATACTCTATGGAGTTGATCTGTTGTTCCTGCATTTGCCGTACTGTACGGGTTAAAGCCGCTATGGCCCCACTATATTGCTTCTTTTCTCGCAACAGTTTAGACAGGTTCATTTCCATGAGGTAACTGTATACGGTATCTTGTCTAAAAAGGGCCAATGCTTTGGCCTGTCTGTAGTAGGATTCTGCAGAATCCGCAAGGGCAGACAAGTAAAAGACATTTCCTATACGGCCTAAAACATAGTTCTCGTGCTGTAGATTGCCGTTTTTTCTGCCGGCCGCCAAAGAGATTTGAAAGAACTCCAACGCTTCTTTATAATGCCCCTGTCCTTGATACAATACGCCCATTTCATTGGCGACCAATGTTAAAAGTTCATCGTCAACATATATGTCTACCATGTCCTGCGCCTTTTTGTACATGCTCAACGCCAATTTCAAGCTGTCCATGTACACATAGGCATTACCTTTATAAAGATAGGCCCAGCTTAATCTGCGGTAATCCTTTTTTCGGCTGTAATAGTCTATCGCTGTATTTATCAAGCTGTCTCCGGAGAGGGGAAGATGGTTCTTGTCTAAGGCCTGAGTATAGAGCAGGGCGTAACGGGCCCGTAAGGCGCCGCGGGAAATATGTTGCCCGTCTAATAACCGCAACAACTGCAATGCGGAATCCGGCCGGGTCTGCATAAGGGCTTCTGCCGTATTTAAAGAGGAAGAGATGACCTTATCGTTTACACATGAGGCCGTTAAAGACACCAAAAGTATTAGGTTTACAAGTATCGCGTTTTTCATATGTCCATATACATATAACGCTGTAAAAATACACAAATATTGTGAATCACAAAACTGCTGCCAACTCCAAATCTTCGGGCGTGGTAATCTTTATATTCCGGGCCATCCCCTTAGTCAGGAATAAAGGAACCCCGTCTTTTTCAACCACCGAGGCATCGTCGGTAAAGCCGGGAATATAGCTTTGGTTATAGGCTTTTTTTAGTACATCCGTCCAAAAAACTTGAGGGGTTTGTACCCTCAAAAAGGCGGTACGGTCCACAGGGGCAGAACTGTTATCCACAATCCGGCGCATGGAGTCGGTTATTTCTACTACCGGAACCACGGCCGGATGCTGCCGGGCCAAATCAAAACAGGACTGTATCAATGCCCTGCTTACCAAAGGACGAACCCCGTCGTGAACGGCGGTAATACCTCCGGGTGAAATCAAGGCCAAGGCATTTTGCACCGAATGAAATCGGGTAAAACCTCCGGCCACCAAGGTGCAGGGAATGCGTAAATCGTATTGGGCCGCCAATTCCTGCCATAAGTCCATGTACACAGGAGGAAGGACAACGTATATCTCCATGGATGAAGAAAAATCGTAAAAAGTTTCTAAAGTACGGAAGATGATTGGATTTCCTTTCAATAACAAAAACTGTTTGGGTAAATCAGAGCCCATGCGCAAACCGCTTCCGCCCGCCGTAATAATCAGTTTGCTCCGTATCTCCATGATTCATGTTTAGAAATCCCCAACAAATGTAGGAGATATTCTGTAAATATCGTACTTTTGCAGACCATGAAAACAATAAAAAGGGCGCTTATATCCGTCTATCATAAAGAAAAACTGGATGTAGTGGCGTGTGCATTACATGAATTGGAGGTCGAGATATATTCCACCGGAGGGAGTTGGGATTATATCTCCGGACTGGACATTCCGGTAAAAGCGGTGGATCGGCTTACCGGTTATCCGGCTATTTTGGGCGGAAGGGTAAAGACCCTCCACCCAAAAGTGTTTGGAGGCATTTTGGCGCGGCGGGACCATCCTGCCGACTTGAATGAGTTGGCCGACTACGATATTCCCCTTTTTGACTTGGTTGTGGTAGACCTTTATCCCTTTGAAGAAACGGCAGCATCGGGAGCGCCGGAACAGGAGGTCATTGAAAAAATAGACATTGGCGGTATTTCTTTGATTCGGGCGGCCGCCAAAAACCATAAAGACGTGCTGGTTGTCTCTACCAAAGACCAGTACCCCGCGCTTTTGGAAATACTTACCCAAAAGAAGGGATTATCTACTTTGGATGAGCGAAAACGCTTTGCCGCCGAGGCTTTTAAAACCACCTCGCATTACGACATTGCCATCCTTAATTATTTTAACGGAACACGGCAACTCAGATACGGGGAAAATCCCCACCAGCGGGGCCGTTATTTGGGACTGCCCGATTCGCTGCCCAAACAGTTGCATGGTAAAGAATTATCTTACAATAACCTGCTTGATGTTGAAGCCGCCGTTGAATTGATTCACGACTTTAAGGAACCCACTGTTGCTATTATCAAACACAACAACGTCTGCGGTTGCGCCTCTGATTCGGATTTGTTGCAGGCATGGAACAAAGCATACGCGGCAGACCCGCTTTCTGCATTCGGAGGGGTAATTGTGGCCAATCGGCCCATAGACGCCCATACGGCAGAGGCCATAAACACGCTTTTCTTTGAGGTCTTGATGGCGACTGATTTTTCTAAAGAGGCGCTGGATATACTGTGTACCAAAAAGAACAGGATATTGCTTGCGTTTTCGCACACAGAGCTTCCCAAGGAAAAATACCGCAGCCTACTACACGGCATGCTGATTCAAGACAGGGACATGGCGATGGAGGGCATCGAAAACTTCCATTTTTGCACCCTTCGGCAACCCCAATCGGAACAAATAGAAGACCTGATTTTTGCCAACAAGTTGGTAAAACACTCCAAATCCAACGCCATTGTGCTGGTAAAAGACAAAATGCTGCTTGCTTCGGGCGTAGGACAGACTTCCCGTATAGACGCTTTGAAGCAAGCCATCGCAAAGGCCGGACAGTTTGGCTTTTCCCTGTCGGGAGCGGTTATGGCTTCGGACGCTTTTTTCCCCTTTCCGGACTGTGTGGAAACAGCTCATCTGGCAGGTATTACTGCCATTATCCAACCCGGAGGGTCGGTCCGCGACCAAGAATCCGTTGATTATTGTAACGCCCATCATATAGCTATGGTGTGCACCGGTATCCGCCACTTTAAACATTAAATCGTATCACCTTATATTTAAAACCAATATGGCATTCTCTTTCCTTACTCAAGAATTGGCAATTGACTTAGGCACCGCCAATACCATTATCATCCATAACGACAAAATCGTGGTGGATGAACCATCTATCATCGCGATAGACCGAAACACAGACAAGCCCATAGCCATTGGCAAAAGGGCCATGCTGATGCACGGGAAAACCCATGAAAACATAAGAACTATCAGACCATTACGCGACGGCGTGATTGCAGACTTCAATGCGGCCGAGCAAATGATTCGGGGTATGATTAAAATGACCCGTCCCAAAAATCATTTTTTCTCCCCCAGCCTGCGCATGGTGGTTTGTATTCCGTCCGGCAGCACAGAGGTGGAAATTAGGGCTGTGCGAGATTCTTCGGAACATGCCGGCGGGCGCGATGTGTATATGATTTACGAACCCATGGCAGCTGCTTTAGGCATTGGAATTGACGTAGAAGCGCCCGAAGGCAGCATGGTGGTAGACATTGGAGGAGGAACTACCGAAATCGCCGTAATCGCCTTAGGCGGCATTGTCTGCAACCAAAGCATCCGCATTGCCGGAGACGGGTTTACCAGCGAAATCCAGCAATATATGCGGCATCAGCACAACATTAAAATCGGGGAGCGCTCCGCCGAGGAAATAAAGATTCAAGTGGGGTCGGCTATATCCGACTTGGAGTCTCCTCCCAAGCCCTATGAGGTGCGGGGGCCCAACCTTATGACGGCATTGCCGGTGGAAGTATCTGTCTCCAGTCAAGAAATTGCCCACTGCTTAGATAAATCATTGGCCAAAATAGAAGCCGCCGTATTGTCTGTGTTGGAGCAAACGCCTCCCGAACTTTATTCCGACATTGTTAAAAAAGGCATATCCCTTACCGGAGGAGGAGCTTTACTTAGAGGCTTGGATATCAGACTAAAAAACAAAATCAATATGCCTGTGCATGTATCCGAGGGACCTCTGCACGCCGTAGCCCGAGGCACCGGTATTGCGCTTAAAAACATTGGTAAATTCCCCTTCCTTATTCGATAACCGTTTATGCGCCGCGGCCATTCCTTAATTCCCAAAATAACAGTGCTTTTGTTATTTCTTGTATTGCAGGGAATCGCCATACTGTTGATGACCCGAAACAGCGTATACCAGCAAGCCGGCATGTTGCATTTTTTTAACGCCGGTCGCTATAGGGTTTGGGAATATCAAGAGAATATTCATAATTATTTTAAACTTCAATCTACCAACAAGGAGTTGGCAGAAGAAAATACCCGACTTAGGACGGCCTTGTTGGCCAAACCCGAGTCTTCGTATCAATATGCCGCCGCCGACTCTCTTTTTGCCTTTATTGGCGCAGAAGTGGTGTACAACAGCACTTCCCGTCTTCAGAATTATATGGTGATTAATCGGGGCAGCGAGCAAGGCATAACGCCCGAAATGGGGGTCATTGGCAACCGAGGCGTGGTAGGCATTGTGCAAAGCGTTCAAAAGAATTATGCTTTGGTGCGCTCCTTACTTAATACCCGTTTCCAAATCAGCGTCCGCGTAACGCCCGGGCAGTATACCGGAACTTTATTTTGGGACAGCAAAAGCATTCGCACGGCCAATATTTCCGATATGCCCCAGCACAGTTCGGTCTCTCCGGGGGATACTGTTGTAACAAGTGGATTTTCAGAAATTTTTCCCGCCCATATTCCCATTGGAGTCATTACGGCCACCTCCATAAAAAAAGGAACCTATATGGACGCCACCGTAGAATTATTCCAGAATTTCAACACCTTACGACATGTAGACATCATACGCAGTCTGCATGCCGCAGAAATCAAAACGCTTTTGCAGGATTATGAATAGACCCATACACTATATATTGATGTTTGTGCTTTTTTGCCTGCTTCAAACTTTTGTGTTTGGGCGCATGCAGTTGGGTCACTTTTTCTATCCCTGTATCTATGTCCTCTTTATCCTCTTGTTTCCATTTGGTTATAAAACCCTGTACCTCTTGCTTTGGTCATTTGCCATAGGGCTTTGCGTAGACATGCTTAGCGCTGGAGTTTGGGGACTGCACACATCGGCAAGCCTCTTTTTGGGATTATCTCGGCAAAGCATTCTAAAATTAGTGGCCTCTAAAGAGGAGTTTGGGCAATTGATGGTGCCCGGATTGCGCACGCTGGGATACCAGCGCTACTTTACTTTTCTGATGATTGCCCTGTTCATCCATCATAGCGTACTGTTTGGTTTGGAAACATTCCGTTTTAGCTATTTCCCACTGACCCTCCTAAGGGTACTGTGTAGCGCCTTGTTAAACAGTCTGCTTATTCTCCTCGCCCAAGTTGCTTTCCTAAACCAAAAACGACATTCCGGAAACTAAGGACACTATGGCTATACAGATTAAGAAAAAGAACATATTGGTCGGAAGTTTCTTCCTCCTTACTGTTGTATTGATTTTCCGACTGCTGTATCTGCAAATCATTGATTCGTCCTATAAAACTACCGCCAGCAACAATGTCATGAAGTTTGAGGTGGTTTATCCGGCTCGGGGGTTGATTTACGACCGCCATGGCGAGGTCATTGTGGGAAACCTCATCTCCTACGACATTTTGGTAACGCCCAGAGAATTAGAACCATTTGACACTACTGCGTTTTGCTCCATTTTTAACATATCCCCAAGAATCCTCACAGAGCAATTAAACAATATTAACCGCAGACGCAGGCAAATCGGTTTTCAATCTGTCCCGATTATTAAACAGGCTTCTGTGGAAGACCACGCGCTCTTTTTGGAAAAAGCGTACAGATTCCCCGGATTTTCCAGTCAGTCCCGCATCACCCGTTATTACCCCCGCAATCTCGGGGGCAATCTGTTGGGATACATTACGGAGGCTGATTCTTCCTTTTTGCGTAGAAACCCGAGCTACCGGAGGGGCGATTATATAGGAAAAACCGGTATAGAGGAGTCTTACGAACCTTACCTTAAAGGACGTAAAGGAAGCAGCATTTTTTTGCGCGATGTATTTAACCGGATTATATCGTCCTACAACGATGGCGCCCATGATTTGGATGCAGTGCCCGGCAAAGATATTGTTTCTACCATAGACGCCAATTTGCAGGAATTTGGAGAAGCCTTAATGACCAATAAAGTCGGAAGTATTGTAGCAATCGAGCCGGCCACCGGAGAGATTCTTTGCATGGTATCCAGTCCGGGAATCAATGTCAATCAGTTAGGAAATATCAGTAAACATTTTGGCACTTTGGCCACTGACCCATTTAAACCCATGTTTAACCGTGCGGTCATGTCTTTTTATCCTCCCGGTTCTGTTTTTAAGTTGGTAAACGGATTGATTGCTTTGCAGGAAGGTGTAATCACGCCCGAAACTCGTTTGGGATGCAACATGGGGTATCATGCAGGAGGATTAACCGTCGGTTGCCGCTCCCATTCATCGCCCACAGATTTGGTTCAATCCATACAAGTTTCGTGCAATGCCTATTACTGTAGTATTTTTCGCTCCATTTTGGACAATCGAAAATACGGCAGGGTAAGCGAGGCATTTTCCGTATGGGGCAATCATGTGCGCAGCTTTGGGTTTGGCCAGAAGTTGAACGCCGATTTTCCCTCCGAACTAACCGGAAGAATACCCACCGCATCTTTTTATGATAACCTCCATAACAGGAGGTGGGGCTCGCTTACGGTTATTTCACTGTCCATCGGGCAAGGAGAAATTGACGCCACGCCCTTACAATTAGCCAATCTTGCCGCCATTAT
>WRBG01000036.1 GCA_009784635.1 Bacteroidales bacterium
AATCAACTATCTCCGTTGGAAGTACATAACGCAAAAACTCTAATACTAATTCTTCCTTTGCCATCGTTTTTCCGGCAAAGATACAATCTCATATCCAAACACAGGGTTTTGCCGGTGAGCCCTGAAAATTTTGTTGTTTTACCAATTATTGGTATATTTGCGAAAAATATCAAAACCATGAACACAAACACGTCTGTAGCCCTTGGAAACTACTTTGAACATTTTGTAGAAAGTACGATTTCTCGAGGGCGGTATAAAAATGCGAGTGAAGTAATCCGTGCAGGATTAAGGTTGTTGGAAGAAGAAGAAAGTCGGTACGCTGTTTTAAAAAGCGCCATTCAAGAGGGACTGGAAAGCGGAGTCGCAACCGACTTCAACCCCAAAACGCATTTGGAATCTTTAAAGGCAAAGCGGCAAAATGGCTAAATATTGTATTACCAATAAGGCCATAAAAGATTTAGCGGACATTTGGAACTATACGGTAGAAACTTGGTCGGAAAGGCAGGCGGATGTGTATTATGAAATGCTGATAAGTTTTTGCCAGCATGTTGCCGACCATCCCGCTTCCGGCAGGAGTTATGAGGAAATAGCAAAAGGACTGTATGGGCTTACAGCCAACAAACACATCATATTTTACAAGATAATCGCTTGTGATGAAATTGAAGTCATAAGAATTCTACATGGCAGGATGGATTTGAAAAGCCGAATCCGCGACGAAGTCAAGAGCTAACGCAGTCAACAAACACATATACAAATAAATACATTAATGCAAAAAAGGCCGCCCGTATTGGACAGCCTCCTTTTTTTATCGCTTGGGGGCATTTTTCAGCACTTCCACCAAGAAATTCCACCATTTTTCCACGGTCGGAATCAAGGCCCGTTCGTCGGGAGAGTGGGGAGAACGCAGGGTCGGGCCGCAGGAAATCATATCCCAGTGGGGATAATTCCCGCCCAAGATGCCACATTCTAATCCGGCATGAATGGCTTTTACTTCGGGCTCCACTCCGTAAAGATTTTTGTATACTTTCTTCATCTCTTTAAGGATGGGCGAATCCATATTGGGCTTCCAACCGGCATAACCACCGGCAAACTCCACGCTGGCGCCGGCCAGTTCAAAGGTAGCGCCCAACACCTGCGCCAATTCATCTTTGGCGCTATCTACAGAACTGCGTATGAGGCATATTATTGCGATTTTTCCTTCTTTTGATGCTACAATCCCCAAGTTGCTGGAGGTCTCTACCAAACCGGGCATGCTGTCGCTCATGCGGTAAACCCCGTTAAAGGCTGCAAATACTGCACGCACGGCGGCCAAAGCAGTCGGCGCGTCAATCACAAAGGGCGGTACATCGGAGTCGGCTACCAACGCCACCTGCAGGTCGGGGTCGGCTATGGACAGTTCGGCCTTGGCAACAGCAGTAATGGCTTTGACCTCAGCCTCTACTGCTTTGATTTGTTCTTTGGGAATCAAAATCTTGGCAAAGGCTTCACGCGGAATGGCATTGCGCAAGCTACCGCCGGTTATTGAAGCCACACGCACGCCATATTTGGTCAGCAGCGGCAACAACAAGCGCGTTATCACCTTGTTGGCATTGCCCCTATAGAGATGAATTTCCAATCCGGAGTGGCCGCCTTTGAGTCCCGTTATATTCAAACTGTAGGGCGCCATATTCCCGGGAACGGCCTCTTGGGTATAGCTAAATTCAAAGGAGCCGTCCAATCCTCCGGCACAGCCCACATACAGTTCTCCCTCGTCTTCGGAATCGAGGTTAACTAAAATATCGCCTTTGAGCAAACCGCCTTTGAGCGCGCGGGCGCCCGTCATTCCGGTTTCTTCTTCGGCAGTAAAAAGTCCCTCAACCGGCCCGTGTGCCAAGTCGTTCGCTTCCAAAACCGCCATGGTGGCGGCTATGCCCAGCCCGTTGTCTGCGCCTAAGGTAGTGCCGGTGGCATACACCCACTCGCCTACGATTCGGGGCTCAATGGGATCTTTTTCAAAATCATGTACTTTGTCGTTGTTTTTTTGGGGCACCATGTCTAAATGGCTCTGCAAGATAATACCGGCGCAACCTTCCATGCCCGGAGTAGCGGGCTTGCGAATGATTACATTTCCGGCTTCATCTACAATAGTTTCAAGCCCCAAGTCCTCTCCAAACTTTTTCATGAAGGCTTTTATTTTTTCTTCATGTCCGGAAGGTCTCGGGATTTGCGTAAGTGTGTAAAAATGTTTCCACACACGCTTGGGATTTAAATCGGCAATCGTCATTTTTGATAAATATTTAAAGGTTAATAGATTATTCTCACTTATCTACCGGTCGAAACATTAAGGGGGAAGCTAAGTATCTGTCCCAACTGGTAAATCAACACGCGGGATTGGGCCAACAGTTCCTGTCCATCGCTCAATAAAAGTTGCATGGCAACGGGTTTGCGGTAAAACAGCTTAACGGCGCTTTTACCGGCATCCGGCGGAACAGAGGGCTGAGGCTGACCGGTATCGGCCTTAAGTTCCAGCACAATGGGCCGACCGCTCAAATTGGAAGCGGGCATTAGGCCTTCGGTGTCGGAAAGCCTAAAGGCAATATAGGTTTGTCTGGCTTGAGTCGCAGAGGGCAGCACTTCAAACTGCATGGTTTGGGTGCTATATGCCGACTTACCCAAAAAGAGGCTCAAATACTCCTCCTCCAAACGCGCCATTTCTTTTACCGCATCGCCTAAGGCAGCCCCGCTAAAAGTGGCGTCCGTATCTCCGGTAATAATTTCTACCCGCTTGGTCCGAAGTTTAAAAATCAACTCGGCAGCTTCTTCTGCCCTCCTTTCCACACTTTTTTCTACCGTCTGACTTTGGGGAACGGCCACCCGATTAATGCCCGAAGCGCTTTGCTCGGCTCGGTACAGGGTGATTTGCTCTTGGGTCAAATTCGACGACATGCCTTTGTCGGTAAACACCGTTCTGGCTTGAACGCCAAAGCGGGATTTTTCTTCCCTTCCCAAATGACTATCCGACAAAACAATAAGTCCTTGAGCATGAAATTGGGAGAAATTGGCCACGGCATTTCTGAGGCCCGTAAGGTTTACCATAAAGCTGTGGGCGGGGTCGGCTTCCAAATAGGGACGAACCTGCAACTGGGTAATCCGGTACTGTACTTGGTCTTCTTGACGGGCATCAAGGCCTAAATACGTTCTGGCAAATTTGGCATAAGGTCCGGCGGTAAAAACCTCCCGTTCCGCTTCTACCTGTATGTGTAAGGTGGTCATGGGCAGGGCATAAACCACTGCCCCATCGGGGATAGCATCTCCGGATTTGACTTCCTGTGCAAAAACCGTATTCCCCGTAATCAGAAGGCCAAACGCCAAGGTTAGGCCGGTTATTCTTTTAGTCTTCATATCGCAAATATAATCATTTATTTTTTCATTTCCTTTTTTACGTCCCTTTTCCATCGCTTATGACTCCAAAGCCAAATTTCCGGTTGTTCGTAAATATTTGCCTCAAGGAGTTTTGCATAGCTTTCCGTTATCCCGCCCAAGGGAAGTTCGTCGGGATGGTTGCAGATGTGTTGCACCGTAATCCGGTAGAGGCCCCGCTTTTCTTTAATCATCTTATAGTAACCCACCGCACAATTCATGCTCCGCGCCAATTGCTCCGGACCATTCATCATTAGGGTATTTTGATTCAGAAAATTGATGCAATAACGCGCTCCCGGAAGGGGAGATTGGTCGGCCACCATTGCGTAGACCCACGGCTCCCGACGATGCCGGGCCATAAAACGGGCAATCCGGTTGGACTCCACCACGCCTCCAAACCGATGCTTTTGCCGCACCCAAAGGAAGAACCTATCCATTACAGGGTTTTCCAAAGCCTTATACACTACGGCCATTTTTTCTTTGGGATAGCCCCCCCATCCCATGTCGGCATACACAGAGGTAACTAAAAAGTATTCCCAATTCCCCATATGGCCGCCCAACAGCAATACGCTCCGAGATTGACCATAATGCGCCCTTAACACCTCTGCCTGTTCCAAACAAACCCTTTTTGCTAATTGAGAAGGAGTCGCCGCCACATACCAGAGCGTTTCGGCAGTCAAGTCGGCAAGATGACGGTAGAACTTGCGGGCCAGCGCTTTGATTTCCCCATATTTCAAGTCGGGGAAAGAACGGGACAGGTTAATGTAGACCGTAGACTTCCGATATCCAAATACGTGATACACAAAAAAGAAGAAAATATCGGAAAAAAAATAATGCACCCTCAACGGCAGCAGGCTCACAGGGTAGAGCAAGCCCATCAGTAGATAGCATACGCATTTTTTCATATCCACAAAGTTAGCGCAATTTGCCGATGAATTTAACTTTTTTTCAAAATTTTTATTCTACCTTTGTCCATTAGAAACCGTAACAAAGCAAGCAATCCCCGTGCATACCGCCATAATTATCCTCAATTGGAACGGAAAGGCCTTTTTGGAGGCCTTTTTGCCTCCACTGTTAGATAGCATTACATCCGCCTCCCAAACGGAAGTCATTATCGCCGACAATGGTTCGACTGATGAATCGGTGGATTTTTTGCGGACGCAGCATCCTCGGCTCCGGTTGATTCTTTTTGAGCAAAACTTTGGATACACAGGGGGATACAACCGCGCCTTACAGCAAGTCGAGGCCAAGTATTATGTCCTTCTCAATTCGGACATACAGGTAGCCCCCCATTGGCTGCCTCCGCTTACCTCTTTCATGGAGTCCCATCCGCAAGCGGGCGCGTGTATGCCCAAAATCCGCTCCCTGTCTCAACTCGACCATTTTGAATACGCAGGGGCTTGCGGCGGATTCATAGACCGTTTGGGTTATCCTTTTTGCCGCGGCAGGATTCTTTCCCATGTAGAACAGGACTTGGGTCAATACGATACACCCGTAGAGGTTTTTTGGGCCAGCGGCGCCTGCTTGATGATTCGCTCCCGACTTTTTCATGAGCTGGGCGGCTTTGACGAGCGATTTTTTGCCCATATGGAGGAAATTGACCTCTGCTGGCGCGCCAAATTAAAGGGGCATCAGGTATGGGTGGTTCCGCAATCGCTGGTATTTCATGTAGGCGGCGGCGCCCTTCCCAACGACTCCCCCCGCAAGCTCTACCTCAACTACCGCAATAACCTTTGGATGCTCTACAAGAACCTGCCCAAAGAGAGACGACTTTTTACACTGACTTCAAGGATTTTGATGGACTCTCTATCTGCCTTTATCTATCTGATTCAAGGCAAACCCGCCCTCTTTTTCGCTGTATGTAAAGCGCATCGCCATTTTTGGAAAGGACGCAAGCGCTTCCCGCCCCAAACCGTGAAAACAGTCGGCCACATTTGGCATAAAAGCATTGTATGGAACTTTTTCCTCCACGGGAAAAAACTCACTTTTGACCGGCTGACCTTTCCTTTACAATAATTCCAGCGCCTGCTCCAAGCGTATCCCCCGCGAGCCTTTGATGAGGATGATGGCGCCCACGTTGCCCATTTGAATCCTACCAAATTTGTATGCCTGTATGCCGTATCTCTTCAAGGATTCCTGAATAGTCTGTATCTCTGGCTATTACATGTGGTTCAATACGTAAATCAACTTGTCGTTTGAGGCGCCATAAGACAGGTTCTGTTTTTAACACACTGTAATCTTTATCCAAATGATTGACCACAAGGGCTACATCTATATCACTGTCTTTATGTGCGTTATTTTTTGCATAGGAACCAAAAAGCCAAAATTGTTCAATCGGCACAGGAAAATGTTCCGTTACCAATTCTTTGTACAATCTTACTTTATCGATAATATGTTCTCTTTCGTCCATTGTTGTAATTCTTGTGTTTTATTAATCAGGTCTTCACAAACGGATTTTGTCATTTCTTTTGCCAATTCTTTTCTGTAGCCGGGGTAACGCGCTTTAATGTTTAAAGGGCTTAATTGTTCAATGAAATCCATTTGTAAGTCGTCAAACAAATCTAAAATTCCCGCTCTGTCGGCTATCAACATCAAATCATGAACAAACGGAGGCGTATCATTTATACGATATTCGTAGGCAGCTTTGAAGATTTTCTCTATACATTGATGGCACATAAAAGCAACATATAGAAAATGCTCCAACTTCAATAATCCTTTTGCCACACGAATATCCTCGTCCGACAATTCCATCCAATACCTTACCTTTTCTTCACTTGTCATTTTTTATGATTTGATTAGAAAGCACAAAGATAGATAAAGTTTCTTTCGGATGCCAAGAAAATATCGACCTTTCCTTTACAATAATTCCAGCGCCTTCTCCAAGCGTATCCCCCGCGAGCCTTTGATGAGGATGATGGCGCCGGACAGGGGCTGCTCCGCAAGCTGAGTCCTCAAGGCGCCCACGTCTTTAAAGCAGGTACAGGCTGTTTCCCCTGCGGATACTACCCGAGTCGCCGCCTCTAATCTAGGCCCTACCAAAAAAATCCGTTCTATTTTAGCCTCCTCATAAAGCTGCACAAGCCTCCGCACCAAGGCCAAGTGTTCCCGCTCCGAATCAACTCCAAGCTCAAGCATATCCCCAAGTATCACGGCCTTGCCCTGCACGGGAAGTTGTTCAAAGTTATCCAAAGCCGCCGCCATACTGGTGGGGTTGGCGTTGTAGGCGTCTATAATCAGCGCGTTTTGCGCCGTCTGCATCCATTGGGAGCGGTTGTTGGAAGGTTTGTATTGCTTTACCGCCGCCGCCGCCAAAAGGGGATTGACGCCTAAGCAGGCGCCCACAGCTAAGGCCGCCAACACGTTATCTGCATTATAGTCGCCAATCAATTGCGTCTCTATGGGCGGATAATCCGGAACGTGGAGCCGCAGGAACGGATGTTGCCCACTTACCGGAAGAAGCGACGCTTTTTGGTAATGCAATCCGTACCAATGTTTCTCTTTTTGCCCTCCCCGTTGTTTTACCATGCCGCACAGCAAGGGATTATCGGCGTTGACAAAAAGCGTTTGGGCAGCCTCGTACAGTTCCCCTTTGGTTTGCATTACGCCCTCTAAAGAGCCAAATCCCTCTAAATGCGCTTTACCCACATTGGTAATCAATCCATAATCGGGTTGGGCAATGGCGGCTAATCGGGCAATCTCCCCAAGGTGGTTGGCGCCCATCTCCACTACCGCCACCTCGGTGGTTTTATCCATACGCAACAGGGTCAAGGGGACGCCAATATGATTGTTCAAATTACCCTGCGTGGCGCAAATGTTAAATTTGGTGGCCAATACAGCTGCAATCAGCTCTTTGGTAGTGGTTTTTCCGTTGGTTCCCGTTAATGCCACTACCGGAGTCCTCAACTCTGTACGATGACGCTTTGCCAATTGTTGCAGGGCTTCCAAAGCGTCGGGCACCAAAATCAGTCGGGCCTGCCCTCCGGCTCGATGACCAAAAGCAGATGACGCATAAAGTTCTGCACTGTCTATGATCGCATAGGCTGCTCCCGACTCAAGCGCTTTTTCTGCATAAGCGTTGCCGTCAAAGCTATCTCCCCTAAGGGCAAAAAACAAATCGCCGGAACGAATCTCTCGGCTGTCGGTAGAGACCGAGGGATGGGTCGTAAATAGTTTATATAAATCTTTCATTGTGATGTTATTTACCTGTTGAACCAAATCCTCCCGCGCCCCGTTCCGTCTCGTTTAATTGCGCTACCTCTTGCCAAGCTATCCGCGCATGGGCCGCCACCACCATTTGGGCAATGCGTTCTCCCGGATTGAGCGTAAAAGGCGTATCGGATAAGTTGACTAAGACCACTTTGATTTCGCCCCTGTAATCGGCATCTATGGTACCCGGACTATTGACTACCCCTACTCCATATTTGGCGGCCAAGCCACTGCGGGGACGAATCTGGGCTTCAAAGCCCACGGGTAATTCAATAAACAGACCGGTAGGCACCAAGCTGCGTTGCAGCGGCTGCAAAACAAGCGACTCGGGTATATGGGCGTACAAATCCATGCCCGCCGCTGCCGGCGTGGCATAACGGGGAAGCGGATAGGGAGAAGTGTTTACAATACGAATGTTCATATAATTATAGTTTATGTTATGATTTCTTTTATTTTTATTATCAGTTCAGTAAGCGAAACAACTTCTATCTTTGGTTTAAGCGGCCATCCTGATGCAACCGGAGCCGCTATAAAGGTCATTATAGGATTAATATCCTCTATTGCATGATGATTCCCTTTAGATAACGATGGCGAATATGTTGATTTACATTCTATCGCTATCACTTTATCATAATATTTCATCACTATATCCATCTCTGCTCCTCCCGCTGTACGGTAGAAGAAAAATTCAGCCTCCTCAAATGCTCCTTTGAGGTTGGTCAACACCATCTGCTCCCATAAGGAACCCGAAACAGGATGTCCGGCAATCCGCGTAAAATCCCTCAAACCCAAAAGTGCGGCGGTGATGCCGGAATCGGCTATATATATCTTGGGAGAACGGACAAGGCGTTTGCCCAAGTTGGATATGTAGGGAGGCAGCGACACCACCATAAAGGTCTCCTGCAGCAGGTCAATGTAATTTTTGACGGTGGTATCGCTTACCCCAAGCGACTTGGCAAACATCGAAAGGTTTGTTGTTTCTCCATGGGTATGGGCCAGCATCTGCCACAGTTTACGCATGGTTGGAGGCGAAAATCCCGCCCACTGCATCAGGTCTCTTTCGAGGAATGTGGAGATGAAGTTTTCGCGCCAACGAAAAGAGACGCTCGGCGCCGGCGTCAACAAACTTCGGGGGAAGCCGCCCTGCGCGTAATATTTTTCCATATCTGTAATGGACTCCACTTCGCTCCACAAGAACGGTGTTAGGGTATGGTAAGATATGCGGCCGGCAAGGGTTTCGGAGCTTTGTTTTATCAAATCGCGTGAAGCCGAACCGAGTACCAAAAAAGCTCCGTTATAGTCCCATTCATCGGTAAGGCTGCGGAGCAGGGGAAAAAGGTCGGGTTTTCGCTGGATTTCGTCTATACAAATCAATTTGCCTCTTTGCAAAGAGAGAAACCATTCGGCATCCTCTAATCGAGCCAAGTCAGAATTTCTTTCGAGGTCAATAAAGATGGAATCCGGAAAATTCTTTGCAATTTGCCTTGCCAAGGTTGATTTTCCGCACTGACGAGGCCCCAAAATCGCCGTAACATAATTGTGTTTTAGCGACTCAACAACTTGTGCTTCTATAATCCTGTTTATAAAATCAGCCATATTTCTGAGAAATTAACCATGCAAATCTAAAACAAAAGTTGGAAATTGCATAGTTATTTTCTTAGGGTCGCCCCTTCTATCCGCCAAACAAAGGCCAGATAGCCCAATATAAACAGGGTATGGATGATTAATTTTACCGGTAGAGGCAGAGCGGGGAGGAGGAGGCTAATCGCCCAAATCGCCAACCCGACTCCAAGATAAAGCCCTACGCGCTTCCACCGGTAGGGTACCGGATAGTGTTTTTGCCCCAGCAGGATGTTCAAGCCCAAAATAACGGCATAGCTGAGGAGGTGCGCCCAAGCAGCCGCCATATAGCCAAAGCGGGGCATGAACAAGAGGTTCACTACAAGCGTAACTAATAATCCGGAACAGGTGATATAGAGGGCCATCGAAGTTTTTTCGGTGAGTTTGTACCAAATAGATACGTTGAAACTCATGCCCAGTAACAAATGAGCAAACAGCATAATGGGCAATACCGATATGCCTGCTCTAAAGTCGCGTCCAAGAATCAATCCAATCACATCTGCATAGAGCAGTACGCCCAAGAAGACGAGTACGGCAAAGGCGGTGAAGTAATTGAACACTTTTGCATAAAGTTCCCTGCTTTGTTTCTCTTTGGCATGGGCAAAAAAGAAAGGCTCTGCGGCGTAGCGAAACATCTGAATAAACAGCGTCATCAATACCGCCAATTTAACTCCGGCTTGAAAAACGCCCAATTCAGAGCGCCATACCTGTGAGGCAGGAATCAAAAAGCGGAATAGAATCCGGTCGCTAAAGTCGTTTAAAATGCCGGGCAGCCCCGCCAGCATCAAGGGAATCGCGTAGTACATCATCTTCTTCCAAAGCGCCGGATAAAATCGAAAAACGCCTTTTTTGCATAATTGGGGAATAAACAGCAGCAACGACAATACACAACTCAGAAAAATGGCAAAGAGTACATAGCTAAAATCGGGAACAGGCGGTACCCACCTAAGTATCAACGAGTCGGGATGAGACTGTAAGTAGGCGGGGAGCGCCAAAAACAGCAATAAATTGAAGGTCAATTCTCCTGCAATCTTGATGGTCTTGAAAACGGCAAATTTTAACGCTTTATGCTCAAACCGCAGGCGGGCAAACAGAATTGAGGTAAAGTTATCAATGGCCAAAATGCCGCCCAACCAAATGATGCACTTTTCGTATCCCAAATAGCCCAATCCCGATGCCACAGGATGGGCAAAAAGAATACAGACGCCCCAAAACAGCAGCGAGGCGACCAAAACAGCGCTTAGCGCCGAGGAGAATACCTGCTTGGGTTGGTCGTGCTTGTTGGCGAACCTAAAACAGCCGGTCTCCAAACCCATAGACAGCACTACCTGCAAAATGGCTATATAAGCCATAAACTCGGTGACAGTTCCGTAGTTAGCGGTAGAGAGCATCCGGGTGTAGAGCGGGACAAAGAGGAAGTTGAGCGCTCTGGCCAAGACGGTGCTGAGTCCGTATATGGCGGTCTCTCCGGCTAACCGTTTAATCGGATGATTCATCGCGATAATGCTTTTCGTTTAAAAATCAGATATCCAATGTTTAACTGGGTATAGAGTTTGTTGGTTTCCCTGTCGTAATAGTTGGTGGATACGCTTACCGGCCCTAAGGGGGATTGCCATACCAAAGCGGCGGCGGCCATCCAACTGTGGAGGGAGAACGCTTGAGCGTAAGAGAGATTTCCCAAATCGTCCTGTATCGTCTTTTTATAGGGCAGGAAATAGAATCCGGACAGATGCAGGGAAAGGCTTTGGTTAAACCTCAATACCGGCATCAATCCGCCTCCCAAATAGCTCTCGGCCCTGTATTGGTCTAACATGAGGGTTTTGCTGTGGGGCGTGGGCTGGAAAGCGGGCTGGGCCATGACGGTAGAAATGTAGTCCGACATAAAGGAGCCGCCGCCCATGGCTACATCGGCCAATACGCCTAACGAAAAATGGTCCGAAATCCGGTAGTACCTTTCGTCAAAAAAGCGGGCAGTAAGCATAGACCGAGGCTTGTTGCTGGTCCGTCCCTCTCTGAGCGAGCGGGTGCCGGGCATATGGGTTTCCCGTCCGGATACCAAACGAAAATTGAGAAGCTGATTGTTTCCCTGTGTGGGATATTGCTTGTAGTTCAATGTATTTCTGTTGATGGCCAAAAAAGGAGATATATACCTCAAAGTGGCCCTGTCGGGGATGTCGTCTGAGTTAAAATCAGTTCCGGAAAAATAGGTGAATAAGTTTGCGCCCATGTCGGCCCCTAACTTCATCACGTAGCTTCTGTGAAACGAGAGCGGAGTCCCTCCGCTGACCGTGGCAAACACCTCTGTTTCCTGCATGTTGTTGGGATGATTATCGGAATAAAAAAGTTCCTGCGCCCCGCTGAAATAGTCAAAACGATGACCGGTAAGGCTGATTTCGTAAAAAAACAGCGGCCGCACGCCTAAGTCTTGACGCCAATAGAGGCTAAGGCCACTGTACAACCTCCCTGCCCAAATATCCAAGGCCGTTTTGGCCAAAGTGGCCTCCAAAATCCTGTATTCCAATCCTACATATCCTTGATTGAGCGAAGATGAGGAGATGTTTCCGCCTATGGAAATACGTAACGGAGCTGCGTTTGTGGCTTTTATGTACACGTCAAACAGAGAGTCGGGACGCATTAAGGCTTTGGGATAAAAGGTATTGACCTGACGGGTGGCCAAGACGCGGTAGTATCCGTGCTTTAATTGTTCAAAATCAAAAGACTGGTTTCGGTTCTGGCGGATGGTGCGGTCAATAAAATGTTGCTGTTTTCGGCTTATCGACCCATCTACATGTACATCTTTGAATATCAATGGCAAATAACCTGCTCTGAACGCAGCGCGTTTGTGGGAGAGTTCTTCGGGAGCGGTTCGACGGCTAATCCTTTGCTTGAGTTCTTCCATGTGGGCCAACGCAGCCTCATATCCTTCGGCGATAATTTCATCCGCTTTGTGAAAATCCATAAAGCCGTACATGGTATAGTCCGCATCAATCAGCACTCCTTTTTCCGGAGGAATGTGATAGTCGGATTCAAAAGTTACCAAGTTTCTTATTTGCAATACCACATCGTCTTCATCGGGTATGGGGGCGTTGCTGACGCATGGAGCGCCAATAATCACATCCGGCCCAAAATCCTGCTCCATAATGTCCCAAGGGAAGTTATTGTAGACGCCTCCGTCGAGCAACAAGACAGAATCAATCATAATCGGCTTAAAAACAAGTGGGAAGGTCATGGAGGCCCGAATGGCCGAACCCAAGTCTCCGGAACGCGCAACATAGGGCTTTTTGCGAACAATATCGGCCGATACACAACGAAAAGGCACCATCAGCCGGTCAAAATCATAGCCCGAACGGGCGCTTGCCTGCGCAAAGAGCTGTACTATGGCAAGGTCCATCTGATAGGGAGATACCAAGCTGACGGGCAGGGCTAATTTAAGCCCTCTGTCTTCTCTCCGGTCGCTCCGGCCAAAGGAAAAACTAAACATGTCGGGGGTAGGCTCCCGACGGTAAATATAAGTGGCGTAGCCGTGTTCGTCCAAGCCCCGATACCAAGCGTTAAAATCGTCAGAATGAATGATATTTATCATCTCATCCGGAGTATAGCCTATGGCGTACAAACCGGCGATTATGGCCCCAATCGAAGTGCCCGCCACGTAGTCAATCGGGATGTGATGCTCTTCCAAGGCCTTAATCACCCCAATATGAGACAAACCTTTGGCCCCGCCGCCGCCTAATACCAAGCCCACCGACTGCCCGCTCAGTTCTGTACTCAACAAAAAAAATCCGGCCCATAAATAAGTCGCAGCTTTTCTCATCGTGGTTTTCAAAAATTTGTATATATTTGGGTTTTATTTTCAAAGTTCAAATATAGTCAATTCTTTACATTATGAAATTTATGCACTGCCTTTTAATCGGCTCCCTGCTGGTTGCCTCTTGCGGCAACCAACCCTCCGGTCCGCTGTTTAATGTTGCCGACCTGCCCGAAAGTCCCGTTTTTGACATCGAAACCACCCACGGGACCATGCGTGTTAAACTCTACGCAGAAACGCCCGGTCATCGGGATAATTTTGCGAAATTGGCCGCCGACCGTTACTACGACGGCATCCTCTTTCATCGCGTAATCAAAAACTTTATGATTCAAGCCGGTGAAACCGGTGAAACGCCTACTGAGGTTCAGTTGAAGTACGGAGAAAGCGGGGTGGACTACACCATCCCGGCAGAGATTATGCCCGGCCTTATTCACAAACGGGGAGCGCTTTGCGCCGCCCGCACC
>WRBG01000037.1 GCA_009784635.1 Bacteroidales bacterium
CCCAATCTGACATCTTCGGGGTCTTGATACATCCGCTCAAGAAGATAGTCGCTGCAAACAAAGTTGCCCAAATTGGCGGCGCCGTGGTTGGCGCGCCTCAGATAATACCCCAAAGAAGTAGTTGTTGCATCGGCTTCTCCCACATTCATGACCAATTCAAGGATGGATTCGGTTCCGTGCTGCAACCTCCAAGAGCCTACCCAGTTTGCATTGGTGTAGAGCGTATATACGTTGCTGTTGATGACGTTTTCTGCGGCAGCCAAAGCCTCTGTATACCGCTCCATATAGAGGTATGCTCTGGCGAGGATTGCTTGATTTCCAAAATAATTCACATATCCATTAACCCTTGTTCTGGTGGCAAACAGAGGCTCGGCGTCTCTAAGGTCTTTGATGATTTGCGTATACACCTCATCCACGCTTGCTCTGGTGGGTTGGGCGTCTGCTTGTATAGGCTCCAGCGCCAAAGGAACACCCAATGAGCTTCTGTCCATAGTATAAGGTTTTCCGTAGAGGCGAACCAAATCAAAGTGCATCAAAGCCCTAAGGGTCAAAGCTTGTCCCTTGACTGTGAGTAAAGCGGCAGATGAGTTTCCTTCGTCAATAATCCTGTCCACGTTCTCAATGAGTACATTGACCTGCATCAAGCAAGCATATATCTGGTTCCAAAATCCTCCATAAGCGCTTGTAGGAACATGGCTAAATACATAAAGCGCGTCGTCTCCGCGTCCTTGAGCCTGCAATGCCAAGTCTCCCCCTTTTGCGTCTGCATACAAAAACATGAGCCTTCCGTAATAGGAGGTTGAGGTCATTCCCCTCATAATTCTGTTCATGAATATTTGGGCATCCGTTACGTTGACAATCGCCGATTCAGAAGAGGCGGCGTCTGTTGGCTGTTTATCCAAAAATCCGTCGCAAGACGCCACAAAGAGTAGGCAAAGCGACAATAATAAAATACTTATCTTTTTCATAAATTCTTCTCGTTAAATATTAAAAATTAATTTCCAATCCAAATGTATAAGTCTTGTTTACGGGCATTTCAAATCCGCGTATACTAAGATGGCCTACCTCGGGGTCGTATTCTTTATGGGCAGCCCAAGTCCAAAGATTGCTTCCATTAAAGTAAACCCTTGCCCCCGAAATTCCAACTTTGCCCACAATGGGTCTTGGCAAATTGTAAGCCAATGTAATATTTTTTAACCTTATAAAGCTGGCATCATTTAGATTTCTCGTGCTGATTTGTCTTGTGTCTTCTCTGGCAAGACCCGCACGCTGCGCGTATTTGGCGTTTTTATTTTCGGGCGTCCAACGATAGTCCCAAGCCCATTGAGACTGAGTGCGCTCAAAGAAATAGCCATCGTCGTTATTGTCTCTGGCAATATAATTATAAGAGTGTCCGCCATACCTGTATATGAAGTTTAGCCCCAGGGAGACTCCTTTCCAAGTCAAGTCGGAGTTGAGACCTCCGAGTACCTTGTAGTTGGCGTCCCCTATGACCACCATGCTTGCTCTGGTATAGGTGTAGGTCGCAGGACGACCCTCATACATAAGGTCGGGTGTAACGGTGTCGTTATTCAAGTACCAAATGAATCTACCCGTCTCCATATCATATCCTGCCAGTTCGAGTCCATAAAAGGCGCGGGTTGATTGGCCCTCTCTGTAAATGTATCTTACATTACCTTCAACCGGGTCATTCCAAATAATGTCTTGTTCGTCGTACAGTTTTACCACTTTGGAATTTAAGGTGGCTGCCGTAAGTCCCACATTCCACCTAAGGTTGTTGTTTCTAATGATATCTCCATGAAGTTCAATCTCAAAACCCTTGTTGTTTATCTGACCGATATTTTGCAAAGTAGAGGTAAAGCCTGTTACGCGGGAGATGGGAACGTTTTGCAATAAATCCTTGGAGTCTCTGTTGTAATACTCTACCTGTGCGTTAATCCGGTTGTTAAACAAGCCCAACTCCAAGGCAATGTTTGAGCTGTAACTGGTTTCCCACGAAAGGTTGGCGTTGGGAACATTATTAATGCCGCCTCCGGGCTGCCCCATATAACGACCGGTAGCAGCGTAGCTGGTTAACGCGCGCCATCCGTAGTTGCTGTTAGGCAGGGTACCGTTTATTCCATAAGAAGCCCTTAGCCTTAGGTTGCTGATTTCGGGAATACTCTGCATAAAGGCCTCATTATTGAGCCGCCACGCGCCCGATACGGACCAAAAATTACCCCAACGGGCAGAAGGACTCAATCGTGAAGAGCCATCCCTGCGGAAAGAGCCGGAAAGGAAATACCTGTGGGCATAATTGTATTCGGCTCTGGAAATCAAAGAAAGCATGTTATGACCCCAATCGTATGCGGTAGCGGTAAACGCCCCTGCTGTGGCCACCGTTTGCAGGGAAGCCGTAGCCAGATTTGTTCCGGATGCACGCATATAGTCGGTTGCGTTCTCTTCTGCTTCCCAGCCTGCCAAAAATCCTATATTGTGGTTATGTCCCAATGTGGTATTATAATTTAAAGTGCTGGTAGATATCAGTTTTCTGTAGTTTGTATAGTTCTCTCTAACAGAACCGTTGTTGGAAACGCCATTATAATGGATGGCGCTGTAATAGAGATGGTCTCGCGCGCTTGAGTTGTCAAGGGAGAGTAATGTGCTAAACGACAAATCCTCTGTAAGCCGTACCGTTAACCTTTGGCTTGCGGCAAGCCTTAGCGTTTTGGTCCAATTTTCCCATTCGGGATTGAGGTAACGCGGATTTTGGGCAAGGCTGCCGTACCTCCACTGAAAGACCTCTCCATCAAAAAAGTTAGTGGGCCAATACCAAGGGAATAACAAGTTTAGATATTGCATAGAAATACTCGCTTGCGTGTTGTTGGTGTCGTTGAACCCCGACTGCTTAATATTGGCGATTTGAATGTTGGTCTCAAGTTCTACGTATTTTCCAACCTTGTGGGTCAAACTCAGACGTCCGGTAATACGGTTATAGTCGTTGAGTACGCTCCTGCCTTGGTCGTTTGTATAGGAGAGAGAAGTATAGTAGCGCGCTCTGTCTGTACCTCCGCTTACCGCAACATCATACGTTTGGTATATGGCGGTTCTAAACAGCTCTTTTTCCCAGTCAAAAAAGATGGGGTTGCCGTTGGCGTCCGCCCTAATTTGGGCGGGAACGCCGCCGGAAGCCGGAATTTGTCCGGGGTGCATAGTGCCCAGCCTGTTTGGATTGGCGGGGTCTAAGTCCCAAGGCGTGATATTGGTAATGGGCGTGATGGTTAAAGATTTCACCGTGTTGTCGGGGGCGGAAAATATATACCCGTGTCTGTTAAAACGGTCGTTCATGTGCCGGAGCGTCTCTGCATTTGCTTGGGCATCAGTGGAATTGCTACCGTTCAATTTAGCCATGTTCCACCAGCGCTCATAGTTCATAATCGCTTGTTCCATGGGGCCGGCCGGTTTAAAGCCGCCCATGTAGGCAAAGTCGGGCGAAAGGCCAACGGACGCCCTAAAACTCACTTGGGCTTTTCCCTCTTTTCCACGTTTTGTTTGGACCACAACCACGCCATTGGCGGCGCGGGAACCGTAGAGCGCGGAAGCCGCAGCATCTTTAAGTACGGTAATTGACTCAATGTCGGATGGATTCAATGTACTCATTACATTGTTTCCGGCGTATACAACATCGCCCATCTGTCCAATACTTCCTTGAATAACAGGTACTCCGTCTATTACATACAGCGGCTCATTGGAAGCGTTCATCGAGCCGACACCGCGGACCCTGATGTGTACCGCCGAGCCTGCCTGTCCCGAGTTGGAAGTTATTTGCATACCGGGAACCCTGCCCTGCAATGCGTTCTCAAAGGAGGTAACGGGGACGTCTTTAATGGTCTCCTGCCTTACCACGGTGGCTGCTCCGGTAAAGGTGGCTCTTCTTGTTGTACCATAAGCCACCACCATCACTTCTTCTAAGGCCAAAGCGTCCGGAGTAAGGATAATGTCAACCACAGAGCGGTTGTTTACCGCTATCTCTTGGGTAACATATCCAATATAGCTGATTACAAGCACGGCATTGCCCGGAACGTTGGAGAAGGTGTATCTTCCGTCCATGTCGGTGGTTGTAACCAAATTACTACTGCCCCGAACGGCAATAGTAGCATACGAAACCGGAGTCCCGTCGTCGGAGGCGATTACCGTTCCGGTAACGCGCATTTGCGCCACAGCAGAATGACAAAGCAATACAGCCAGCGCAAGGATTAGGTTTTTCTTCATAAATAAATAGATAAATAGATTTAGTTAATTAATTGATTGATTGATTAATATAGATTGTTCATTGGAAGCAAACGGGCAAATGTACAAAAAAAATCCGAATCTCTGACAAAGATTCGGAAATAATTTAACTTCTTCTCGGCGGCCGGCGGTCGCCTCCGCGATAATCGCGGTCGCCTCCGCGGTAATCGCGGTCGTTCCCGCGGTAATCGCGGTCGTTCCCGCGGTAGTTGCGGTCGCCTCCGCGGCGGTCGCGGTCGCGGTCGCGGTCGCCTCCGCGGGGTCTGCGCTCAGGCGCTACATAACCTTCCGGCTTAGGGAGTAAGGCTTTATGGGACAGGCGGAGTTTGCCGCTCTTGACATCTATTTCCAACAATTTTACCTCGATGGTGTCGCCTACCTTCAAGATGTCTTCTACCCTGTCTACCTTTTTCCATTCGAGTTCAGAAACATGCAGGAGGCCTTCTTTGCCCGGCAGTATCTCTACAAAAGCCCCAAATTCGAGCGTAGATACCACTTTACCGGTATAGACTTCGCCTACTTCGGGAACGGTAGTAATCAGTTTGATTCGCTCCAAAGCGGCTTCCATACCTTCTTTGTTCTGACCAAAGATATCTACAATGCCCATCTCGCCTTCTTCGGTAATGGTAATAATCGTGTCGGTAGTCTTTTGAATCTCTTGAATAACCTTGCCTCCGGTTCCGATTACGGCTCCGATAAAGGAGTTGGGGATAATGATTTGTATAATGCGGGGAACGTGGGGCTTGAGTTCGGGACGAGGCTCGCTGATGGTTTTCATCATTTCTTCCATAATGTGGAGGCGTCCTTGGCGGGCCTGCTCCAAAGCCTGTTCCAATACTTCGTAAGGCAGACCGTCTACCTTGATGTCCATTTGGGTGGCGGTAATGCCGTCTCGGGTGCCTGTCACCTTAAAGTCCATGTCGCCTAAATGGTCTTCATCTCCCAAAATGTCGGATAAAATCGCAAACTTTTTGGTTTTTGGATTGGTAATCAAGCCCATGGCAATGCCGGATACGGGTTTTTTGATGTGGATACCGGCGTCCATCAAGGCTAAGGTTCCGGCGCACACGGTGGCCATGGAGGAGGAGCCGTTGGATTCTAAAATATCGGAAACAATACGCACGGCGTAGGGATTGGCCTCGCCCACAGGCACCATGGATTTAAGGGCGCGGAGGGCTAAGTTGCCGTGGCCCACCTCGCGGCGGCCGGTGCCGCGGTAGGGTCTGGCGTCTCCGGTAGAAAAGGGCGGGAAGTTGTAGTGAAGCACTACCTGTTCGGTTCCTTGGTGGAGTACATCGTCTATTTCCTTCATGTCCAACTTAGTTCCCAGAGTTACCGTGGTTAGGGACTGGGTTTCGCCGCGGGTAAAGACGGCGGAACCGTGGGTTCCGGGCAGATAATCCACTTCGCACCAAATAGGGCGAATCCGGGTGGTGTCGCGTCCGTCTAAGCGGATGCCTTCGTCTAAAATCATGTTGCGCATGGCCTCTTTTTCTACGGCATGGTAGTAGCGGTTGACCATAATCCGTTTGGCATCGTCAAATTCTTCCTCCGGAATGGTTTGGATAAACTCCTCCTTTAAAGCGGCAAATGCGTCTCCACGCATGTGCTTGTCGGCGCCCGATTTGGCAATGGCGTAGCATTTATCGTAGCAGAAGTCATGCACTGACTGACGCAATGTATCGTCGTTTTCTTCGTGGCAGTAGCAACGCTTTTGGGATTTGCCCGACAAGTCCGAAAGTTCTTGCTGCACTTGGCAATGCTTTTTGATTTCTATATGGGCAAACTTAATGGCTTGGAGCATTACGTCCTCGCTCACTTCTTTCATTTCGCCCTCTACCATCATGATATTGTCGTAGGTGGCGGCGACCATAATGTCTAAGTCGGCGCTTTTAAGGGCTTCAAAGCCGGGGTTAATCACAAATTCCCCGTTGATTCGGGCCACCCGCACTTCCGACACCGGACCGTTAAAGGGAATGTCGCTCACGGCTAAGGCGGCAGAAGCGGCCAAGCCGGCTAAAGCGTCGGGCATGGTCTCTTTGTCGGCTGAGACTAAAAATACGTTTACAAACACTTCCGCATGAAAATCGTCCGGAAAAAGCGGACGTAAAGCGCGGTCTACCAATCTGGATATTAAAATTTCATGGTCAGAAGGACGGCCCTCCCTCTTGAGGAACCCGCCCGGATAACGACCTGCCGAGGCATATCTCTCTTTGTACTCTACCGAAAGGGGCATAAAGTCTACTTCGGGCTTGGCCTCTTTGGAACAAGTTACGGCGGCCAACAACATGGTGTTGCCCATTCTTACTACCACTGAGCCGTCGGCCTGTTTAGCCAATTTTCCGGTTTCAATCTCAATGGTTCTGCCATCGTCTAAAGTGATGGTCTTTTTGATAACATTCATATAATCTATTTCATTCAAAAAATTCAAAAAAAGAGGACTCCGCTGTAAGAACAGTGTAGTCCCCTCCGTAGTTGCATAGCTTTCAAACAGAAATCTACTTGCGCAAATTAAGGGCCTTTATGATATTACGGTATCGCTCAATATCGTTGGCCTTGAGGTAATCCAAAAGGCGACGACGCTTCCCTACCAGACGCAACAACGAGCGTTGCGTATTAAAATCCTTTTTGTTAGACTTTAAATGTCCGGTAAGGTGTGCGATACGGTAAGAAAATAAGGCGACTTGGCTCTCCGGAGAACCTGTGTCGGTATTAGACTGCCCGTACTGTCCAAAAATCTCTTGCTTTTTGTCTGCTGTTAAATAAGCGGCCATTATGCAAAGAATTAGTTAATAATTGTTTAAAATTCCTCTTAAAAAAGAGGGCGCAAAGGTACGCTTATTATTTGGATTGAGCAAATCATTTTGGAGGCGCGTACCGAGCTGCCTCGGGAATGAGCGCCTTCAAGTTTGCTTGGCGGTTGGCGTCCGAAGGGTGGGTGCTTAAAAATTCGGGGGGTTTAGGCCCGCTATTCTGAGACATCTGCTCCCAAAAAACCGGCGCTTGATCGATGTCGTATCCTGCCATAGCCATAAATATCAATCCTAAGCGGTCTGCCTCATATTCATGGGCGCGGGAGTAAGGCAGCAGTCCAAGAAAATTGGAACCCACACCATAAACTGCACCAAAAATGGCTCTGTTTCTTTCACTGTTGGAGAGTACTGCATCTCCAACAGCCGCCCCCATATTGACTATTACTTCATGAGTCATTCGTTCATTTCCGTGCTGGGCAACCACATGGGCCAATTCGTGTCCGATGACCACCGCCAACTTGTCGGGCGTGGAAGCAAATCTGAGGATTCCTTCATAGACCACCACCTTTCCGTTAGGCAAGCAAAAAGCGTTTACCTCGTTGCTCTCTACCAAGGTAAATCCCCAGCTGAACGGAGCTAACTGCCGCTCTCTGCCGTTTTGCTTCATGTAGTTGGTAACGGCTTGTACCAAGCGGTTTCCCACATCCTGCACCATTCTGGTCTGCTGAACATTTCTGGAGGGTACCGCCGTACTCATCACCTCGGTATAGGCTGCGTCGCTGAGCGAAGCAATCTGCCCCGAATCAAACAGCAATATCTGCCGGCGTCCGGTAATGGCCACGCTGCCGCAGCCATACAGCAAAAATGCTGTTAAACAAATAGATACAATTTTTCTCATTTTATTCTTTTTTTATAAACGGTTCTACGGGGTCTCCAATATTTAGGGACAAAGATACTACACGTTTTTGACTTTCGTCCGTAAAAAAGGTGAGGTCAGACCGACCGCCGGTACTCAAGTTAAACGTAAAGGTGTTTCCGTTCCTGTGCCTAAGGGGGCTGTCTACTTTTTTCAAGGCAAACCTAAGCGTGTCGTTTTGTATGTACACGCGGGCTTCTCCAAAGGCGCCTCCGTCAAAGATGCCCACATAACTCCCTTTATCATCTAATGGGGGCAGGGAGTCCCTCGCGGGTTCGGGGGCGCGGGGCGCGGCAGGTTTCATGTATTCGTCCAAATAATGTTTTTGCCAATCCCTGTCGTTTATTCCCAAATACATATCAATCAATTGGCGACCGATTGCATAATGCGGACTGTTGGTGGTGCCGTTGGTGGTCAAAACCGCGAATCCCATATTTTGTTCGGGAACAAAACCCACCAAAGCGGTGTAGCCATAGGCCAATCCGGTGTGGCGAATGAGTCGCCCTTTGGGGCCTTGCTCAATGGTCCAGCCTTGGGCATAATTGTTTAGCGTTACCGAATCAGAGCCGGTAATGGTCTGCGGGGTAATCAGATACCGGAAATTGCGCTCAGAGATTATCTGTACTCCATTATAACTTCCTTTCCCCAGCAACATCTTGAGCCAGTTGGCCATATCTGCGCCGGTAGAGATGACGAATCCGGCGGGCGCAATGGCGCTCAACCAAGTAAAGGCGCCTTGAAAGTCGGTGCGGGGCGCTACGTTAATCGTATCGGCCTCTTTGAACAGGCGGTATCCGCGGGCCAAGGTCGGGGAGCTAAAGAATGCCTTATTGCCGGTGGTGGAATTTTTCATCTCTAATGGGGTAAAGAGTCGCTCTATCAAGGCATCGTCCCAGCTCTTTCCGGTATACTTTTCAACCAATTGCGCGCTGACCGTATAAAGGCTGTTGTTATAGGCATAAGTAGTTCTAAAGCTGTGGCTTGGCCTAATATGGCGGTATAACTTGATTAGCTCGTCCCGGTCATAGCCAAAAGAAGGCAGGTTGTCGGCGGCATAGGCGTTGAATCCCGTTTTGTGTACCATAATGTCGCGCACCAAGAAGTTTTGGGTGACCCAAGGGTCGTAGAGTTTAAAGTCGGGCAGGTGGTTGGCCACCGTGTCGTTCCATCGTACATGACCGTCGTCAATGACCGTGGCCAATAGTGCGGCGGTAATCGCTTTGCTGGTAGAGGCAATCACAAATTGCGTGTGTTCGTCCACGGGGACTCCGGTTTCGTCTAAAGAAGTCTTTCCGTATCCCTTTAGGAAAACCGTCTCGCCGTCTTTGACCACCGTAACCACCATGCCGGGCAACTTCCATTCTACAGCCACACGCGCCACAAAGGCTTCAAATCCCTCCGGAATACGGGGCCGGATTGCCCCCTGTGCCCAAAGCGGGTAAGAGAGTACAGTCAGAATCAGTGTAAAAAATAGTTTTTTCATATGCTTAAATATTTGCACAAATTTACTACTTTTGCTCGATTTTAAAAAAACATTTTTATATGAAAAACTATTTCAAAAACTTTTTTGGATTACTGCTCTTGGCATCTATCCTGTGTATGCCCTTGTGTATGGAAGCACAACGCAGGCCTCAAGCGACCGCTCCGGCTCCTGCCGAGCCCGCCCAAAGGGACACCGCTTCTAGAGCGGCGGTAAAAGAACCTGCTGTTCTTTCCACGTTTATCAAGCCCGGGACTTCTGTGATGCAGGGACTCACCCCTGTTTATCTTCAAGATGGGCGCTACTTTGTTGCCGTCCACGACACCCTTGTAGGGCGGGATATTCTGATGGTAACACGCCTTTCCAAAGCTGCGGCAGCCATGCGCGCATCTATGAGCGGTTACAGCGGAGACCAAGTCAATTCGGCCATGCTGCGCTTTGAAAAAGCGCCCAACAACAGGATATTGCTGCGCAAGGTACTCACTCAGCAGCAGTCCAGAGACAGTACCCAAAGCATGTACGCCTCTTTGATGAACTCCAGTTTCCAGCCTATTTTGGCCAATTTGGAAATTAAGGCGTTGTCGGCAGATAAAGAGACGGCTTTGGTAGACATCACCGATTTGATTTCGGCAGATAACGAAGCCCTTTTCCTCCCCAGAAGGTTTAAAACCACCTTCCGGCTGGGCAATATGCAGTCCGACAAATCCTATATTGTAAGCGTCAAGACTTTCCCCATCAATACCGAAATCCGTACCGTCAAAACCTACCTCATTACCGAATCGGGAGATTTGGCCAGCTACGAAATCAACTGCTCCATGGTGCTGCTGCCCAAAACGCCCATGCAAGCCCGCTATTCCGACCCCCGCGTGGGTTATTTCAGCACCAGCCACGTGAATTTTGACAACAATCCCCAAGGCGTGGAAACCGTGCGCATGATTACCCGATGGAGGTTGGAACCCAAGCCCGAAGACATGGAAAAATACAAGAGGGGCGAATTGGTGGAGCCGGCCAAACCGATTATTTTCTACATTGACCCGACCACGCCCAAAGAGTGGGTGCCTTATCTCATTCAAGGGGTGGACGACTGGCAGCCGGCATTTGAAAAAGCGGGATTTAAAAATGCGATTTTTGGTAAAGTAGCGCCGACTCCCGAAGAAGACCCCACTTGGACTTTGGAAGACGCCCGCTTTTCTGCCATTGTCTACAAGCCCTCCGACATTCCCAACGCCAGCGGCCCCAACGTACACGACCCTAGGTCCGGAGAGATTATTGAGAGCCACATTAACTGGTACCACAACGTAATGAGCTTGTTGCGTAACTGGTACTTTATACAGTGTTCCCCCGTTGACCCGGGCGCCCGAAGTAAGATTTTTGACCAAGAGTTGATGGGAGAACTTATCCGCTTTGTTTCTGCCCATGAGGTGGGACACACCATTGGACTGCGGCACAACTTTGGAGCCACCTCCCACTTTACAACGGCCCAACTAAGAGACCCACAGTTTCTAAGGGAATTTGGACATACGACTTCTATTATGGACTACTCTCGTTTTAACTTTGTAGCCCAACCCGAAGACAATATCCCCCGCGAACTCCTTATTCCGCGCATCATGCACTACGACTTGTGGGCTGTGGAGTGGGGATACCGCCGCTTTTTAGACATTACCGACCCCGTTGCGGAAAAAGAGAAACTAAACCGGTGGATTATCGAAAAGACCAAAGATCCGCTCTACTGGTTTGGCCACGAAAGCAACCCCAACGACCCCCGTTCGCAATCGGAGGATTTGGGAGATAATCAAATGGAAGCTAATGAATTGGGCATTAAGAACCTAAAACTGATTATGAGCAATTTACCGGAATGGGCCAAAGATTCCAATGAAGATTTCAGTTTCCTCAGAACCATGCGCGGCGAGGTGCAGAACCAGTTTGGTCGCTACATAGGGCACGTAGCCAAATGGGTAGGCGGCATTTATGAGAATCCAAAGACCGTGGGCGAACCCGGTCCGGTATATACTCATGTGGAAAAGAGCCGCCAGCAAGAAGCCATGCAGTTCATTAACAGACATTTGTTTACCACTCCTGTGTGGTTAGTTCCGGAAGAGATTAACGCCTTAACCGGAGAAAGGGGATATACGGCCATTACCACGCTTCAAAGCCGCGCCGTCTCTGCCTTAGTGAGCAGAAGGGTACTCAACAACCTACAGGCCGCCGAGACTGCGCTGGGAAGAAATACCTATACCATAGACAATTTGTTTAGCGACCTCAACCAACATGTTTGGAGAGAATTGAGCAGCGGTCAAACGGTGGACGCTTACAGGCGTTCTCTACAAAAGGTTTATGTGCAACACCTAATCTCGCTGTTGGGCGACACCGGAGGCAGCGCAGCAGCCCGTCCTGCCACCACCCCTGCCCCCGCCACACCAGCCCGGCCCCCTGTGGACAATACCGACGCTACCAGCGTAATCTACTTTCAACTTACAGAGTTGCAAAGGAGGTTTAGGGCCGCCTCTCCCTCCGACATGATAACCCGCGCCCATTACAGATTCTTGGAGAACGAGATTGCCGAGGCGTTTAAGAAATAACAGCACAATGCGCTGCCATGTTGCCCCATGCCGATTAAAGCCGCGAGCGGCACCTCTATCCGGCATGGGGCAACATAATTTTAACAGACCGCCCAGAACTTTTTAGAAAGCACAGAAAATGAATGCAATACTCATGATTTTCACACTGTTAGTCGTCATATTCGGCCTTAACTTTTATATCTTTTTCCGTTTATGGCATCTGATACCGGTGTTTCCGGCAGGCAGGGTAATATTGGTGGGTGTTGCTGTTTTTTTGGTTGTTTCGCCGTTTATCTCTCTGGGTCTTGGCAGCCGTTTTCCTTTTTCGGTATCATCGTGTATGTACAGGGTCGGCACATCATGGCTGATTATCATGCTTTACCTTGGAGCCTTGTTTTTTGTGTTGGATATTGTGCGCATTACGGGACTTTTGCCGCTCAACCGGTTTATGTGTAACAGTTGGATGGGTTTTGGCATATTGTCCCTGCTTGTTGTTGCGTTGATGACGGCGGGAAATGTTCATTACCACAATAAAAAAAGGGTAGAGCTGACCATTAAAACCGATAAAAACGTAGCATCGGAAAGGCCTTTGAAGGTGGTGGCCATGGGTGATTTGCACCTTGGATACGGAATCGGAGTAAAAGAATTTCGCAAATGGGTAAAACTGATAAATCAAGAAGAACCCGATATTGTGCTGATAGCGGGCGACCTAATTGATAACAGTGTAAAACCGTTGTATGACAGGGATTTTGCAAATATTTTTGGTAAAATCAAAACAAAATACGGCATTTACATGGCTCCGGGGAATCACGAATACATTTCTAACATCACAGAAAGCATTGACTTTTTGACCAAAGCAGGTGTTACGGTATTGAGGGATTCGGTGGTTCTTGTGGACAATACTTATTATGTGGCAGGGCGGGACGACAGGTCAAATTCCCAAAGAAAGACAATCGCCCAACTGACCGCTTTGCTCGATACGTCCAAGCCTGTTATCCTCATTGACCACCAGCCGTATCATTTTGATGAAGTCGAGAAGAATAATATTGATGTCTACATTGCGGGGCATACGCATGAGGGACAGGTATGGCCTGCTTCTCTAATCGTAAAGGCCATGTATGAAATCTCACATGGCTATCTGAAAAAGGGGAATACGCATTTTTATGTTACGTCCGGAATAGGAATATGGGGCGGAAAATTCCGCATCGGAAGTCGTTCATGTGTCGGATTCTTCCAATACAAAAATCTCCTCGACTTTGAGTTGAAACAGTTTTGCCATTCGAAGGGCCAAAAGGGTGGAAGGGATAAACCTGCCTCCTTCTATGGCGCATATTGATTGGCGCGTAATACCTAGAAGGTCTGCTAATTTCTGTTGAGACAAATTGTGGCGCGCCCGCTCTACTTTTATCAGGTTCTTCA
>WRBG01000038.1 GCA_009784635.1 Bacteroidales bacterium
CAGTTTTCCACATCCCCCCCCCCCCCTGACTTAGCCATATCCCGTGGCGTAAACTCCATGAATCCACTCAACTGGATTACACAGGGGCGTTATATCAAACAAAAGCGGTATGACCGGATGATAGTGCGCTACTGGACGCCCTTTCTTGCCCCCGCGTTGGGAACCGTTTGCCGTTACGCCAAGCGTGGGGGAATGTCTGTAACAGCTCTGATTGACAACCTAATTCCCCACGAGCGACATTTTTGGGACGCCCCCCTTAGTCGTTATTTTGTGTACGCGGTAGACGATTTTGTAGCCATGTCGCATCAAGTAAAGGAGGAGATTACAGCATTTTGCCCCCAAAAATCGGTGCGTTATTCGCCTCATCCCACCTATGATATATATGGCGCCAAAATAGACAGGACGGAGGCGGCAAGGCAATTGGGGTTGGATGCATCGCAGCGGTGGGCGCTTTTCTTTGGATTGGTGCGTCCGTATAAAGGCTTGGACTGGTTATTAGACGCTTGGGCGATGTTTAAACGGCAGGGCGCTGCGGAGGGTAAAAAATTGTTGGTCGCCGGAGAATTTTATGAAAACGAGGAGAAATACCGGAACCAAATCGCGCGGTTGGGACTGGCAAATGACGTGGTAATCCATAACCGCTTTATTCCCGACCATGAAGTTGCCGCCTACTTCTCTTTGTGCGACCTGTCGGTACAGCCCTACAAAAGCGCCACCCAGAGCGGAATCACCCAAATTGCCTACCATTTTGAGATACCCATGATTGTCACCGATGTAGGAGGCTTGGCAGAGATTGTTCCGGACAGAAAAGCCGGTTATGTGGCTGCGCCTAATCCCCAAGCGGTCGCCGAGGCCATCGGTCGTTTTTATGCAGAAGGTCCCATTGACCGCTTTACCGCAGGCATTAGGCAAGAGAAGCTACACTTCTCGTGGGAAGCCTTAGCGCGGGCGGTGCTGGGGCAGACGTGGTTGTAAGCATGTGTATAAATGTAAATCAAATTAGCCATCATGCTTCGTACGACACAACAAAAAATCGCTATTATCCTGCTTACGATTGTATTATCACTACAATTTTTGTCTGCCTCCGCACAAACGATAACGCGGGTGATTACCGATGTTGAAACCGGAATGGCAGTTCCATATGCAACAATTTATAATTCAGATAAATCTGTTATACGTTCAGCCAATGTTGATGGCATATTCACCATAGACGTGGTTTCGGGCACAACATACACTGTTTCCCAAATTGGATATAAGTCTCTCTTAATCACTGCGGAGCGATTATTGTTGGACGATGCCATACAGATGGAAGTATTGCCCTATGAACTAAATCCTGTAATTGTAAGCGCTGACGCAGCCTTGAAAGATATTTACAGAGCCATTGACTCTACGTATAACCGTATAATCGCCGCCTATTCTACTCCGTTTTATCTAAGATGCTATAAGAGAGATGAGTTGTTCAAAGATGGTAAGAATATATTGGATGCTAAGGCAATAATTGATATTAAAGCTATGCGACTTCGTTCTGCGGGCAAAGGAGCGCTTACCTCTGCTGCATTAAAAGGATTGAATACTAATTCCAATAATGATGGACTGCCTGCTATGCCCAACAGCGCTGTATCTCCTATTAGCCCATTAAATTCTTTTGTGGCAGGAGTTCCAAAACAGGATGAATCAATACTTGTATTTACTCGCCTCCCCGTAGATACCGACTCCTCCCTCCTTATTATTACCTTCCACCCCAAAAGTAATTACCAATATTCCGGAACCGCTGTATATACATCGGGACGTTTTATTATTGATACAAAAACATGGAATATCCTCAGAATTGACAGAATTATTGACAATAAGGGGATTGAATACCAGAATCATGTGGTGAACACTTCAAAAAGGCAAGAACTATGGCATGAGCTGCACAACAGTATGTTTTTTACTTCTAACGGTATTCTGTCAAAAATAGAGCAGAGAATTGTCTATTCCTTGAAAAATGGTTCAGGCGAACGATACACTTGGACTACTGTGCAGACCTATAAAGACATTTCAAAAGCCGAATATCAACAAAAGCCTTCAGGTTCATACAAACAGACCCAATCTATTTTTCAGCAAAAGCCTATTACGATTCCGGACTTCGATGCCCGATTTAACCTTGGATTCCCATAGGCGGGCATTAATGCAAAAGCAGACAAAAAAATCATTATCAATTAAAAAATCAACTTATTATGAAACCATTAAAAAAAGTATTAACTGTACTTATTTTATTACTGAGTATTACAACTTGTATAATTATTATTTTCTATGATAATGAAGTACTACGAAGATTTGCGATGGTGGGTGTTTCTTTAGTATGTACTTACGTTTTAATAGACAATTATCATCGGCAAAAAGAAAAGAACAAGAAGTGATAATCTCATGTCTTGGCTCTACAACGAATCTAAACTTTGGTGGTTCCTGTCTTAATGCTTATCCCTTTGAGTGTACTGTATATCGTTCTAAGTATGCGTAATAGTAAAAAATAGTGATGTTTAATAAAATAGCTATATTAGTGGGGGCAGCATTGGTGATTCTGACGTTATTGAAGTTTGCAATACTGTTGGCAGACTTGCCTGCATGGTGGAACTATATTGCGATTATCTTGTCTGTATGCGCAATGGTCGTAGGTGCATATGTAATAAGAGGCACATCAAAGAGGCAGTGATTGATGTTTTGGCTCGGGCAGTGCTTAACTAAGCGTAGCTATTGGTTGTTTTGCCCACTTGGGACGCTGTGCCGGCAGGTCGTAATTTTTAATGGGATAATCAATCTTTTTAATTATTTGATATATTGATTGTTGAGCTGCTTTTGCGTGTTCAATATCAAAATCATTCTGCAAACCGAGCCAAAATTTTGCTGAATTACCAAAAAACAAACTTAATCGTAGCGCGGTATCAGCGGTAATTCGTCGGCTACCATTGATAATGCCCGAAATTCGTGTTTGGGGAATATTTAATTCTTTGGCAAGACGATACTGCGACATTCCCATCGGAATAAGGAACTCTTCCTGCAAAATTTCACCCGGTGTTATATTGGTTAATGTCTTCATTTTTGCATATTTTAATGATAATCAATTATTTCTACCTCTAAGCTATTGCGACCATCCCAACAAAAAATAATTCGCCATTGGTCGTTGATACGAATACTGTATTTGTCTTTCAAATCGCCTTGGAGTTTCTCCAATCTGTTACCCGGAGGTATTCGAAGGTCATTTATGTTTTGCGAGTTATTCATCATTCTTAGTTTACGCCGTGCTGTATGTTGAATTTCAAAAGGCAACTTAGCTGAAACATTTCCGTTCCATATCTTCTCTACCTCCTTGTCTCTGAATGAAATTATCATCGTTTTATTTATATTACGCCCCTCGTTACTAACGGCAAAGGTAAGTATTTTTTTTAATTGTGTTTACATTGTTGCCCAAAATTTTGAGCAATCATTGCAATAACAAAAATATTATTACCTTTGCATTGTCAAGAAGTAGCGGATGTCATGAGGAGAAAAACGAGAGAGAGAAAAAGGCAGGGAAGGCGTTGTTGGAACGCTTGCTTTTCTTGATGATGAGATAGACAAGTTAGTTGAGCTATTGAAACAAATATAAACAACATGAAAGATAATGTAGAAGCCCTTAAAGAGAGGTATATTAATGCAAAGTCCAACGGTGAATATCAGGCGATTCGTAAAGAAATTCAGAGACTTTGCGAAGAGAATGCCGGTGCTGTTGCCAATGCTGCGCTTGAAAGCATTAAGGAGACAAACGCAAAGTTGTTGCGTGAAAAATTAAAAGATATTCTGCCAATCATGTCTGTCTCGTACCTCACAAAGACGTATTTCAATAAAAGTCCGCAATGGTTCTACCAACGACTTAACGGGAACATAGTAAATGGCAAGTCTGCACAATTTTCTCCTACTGATATGACGACTCTGCATAACGCACTATTGGATATATCCAACAAGATAAGTGCCTCTGCATCTCTTGTTTGACAATCGGCGCGTCACTAAATATTCTTAAAACAACTTAATCAATCCCAACGCGCTGAGGAAAATAATCGTGATGGCAATGGGGGCGCGGATGCGGTGGTGTAGTTGAGGTAGGCGTTGTTATAGGACTGTTACGCTACTTTTTCAAAAGTATTTCAATCAACTTATTCTGCGTATCAATCAGATGGGTAATCTTCTCTTGATTCGACAGTACAACTTCCAAGATGTTTTCGGGAAAGTGGTTGTTGATGGTTACTTGGCTGTGGACGTTGCCGACTGCCTTGTCGGAGTTGTTTTGTACGATGTTTCCATACTGCAAAAGGTCGTTAATATCTACGTCCAATACCTTTGCTATCCGATTCAACATGACTACGTTGGGAATACTTTTGTCTGATTCCAAACTGGATATAGTGCTTTGACTCACCTCGACGCCGAAAGCTAAATCGCTTTGTGATAGGTTTTTAAGTTCCCGATATTGCCTGACTTTTTTTCCGATGCTCATTTTACCAAAATTTTGTTCAAAGTTATTGAAATTTTGTTGTAATGGCACATTTTTTCTTTTTAACTTTGCTGCTGTATAAGAAAACCGGTTATTTTTGTACAATGAAAATTATTACAAACGAAAAAACAAATCTATCATGAAAACTTTAACATTTGACCAAATGGAACAAGTCAATGGTGGGATTAATGGATGTGATTACATTGAGACTGCCGCAGTTGCTGTTGGCTTAGGAGGCCTTGTTATCGGTTGGATTCCAATTGCGAATATGATTTACGCAATTGTCACTTCGCCAGTGGTGATAGCGGGGGCGATGTGCCATTTTTGGGGACCCTAACTACGTGTAAATCACAATATCATGAAACATCTTAATGCGAGCCTTTCTTCAATAGTTGTGGGCGTATTTGCTTTGACTTTTTTTGCAATATCAAGTCATAGGTGGGTTAACCATCCTATAGGCGACGTGGTCTTTTGTATTGCATCAATACTAGTAATGCTCTGTCTGCCTTATTACATGGACATTATTAAACAGTCTAAAAAATGGCAGAAAATCATCATCGTCTGTACTTTATTTATTTTCTCCGCTGCCATTTTATGCTATAATGTAATTCTGTGGACGGTATTCACTGTATTCTTTTTACTGTTGTATATATGTTTACAACTTGTTAAAAATCCGGATGTTGGCGCAGAAGAGATGCCATATCAATATTTTTTCCGAAAAAAGCAATATTTGAGGAGAGCGCTGTTTGTGATGTTTCCCTATGTATTAGCTTATTGGAGCGTAATATTAGCCATTAGGTATAATATTATACCTATATCGCTATAATATAATGCTAGAAAAACTCTACAACGAATCTAAACTTTGGTGGTTCCTGTCTCTTATGGGAGCCACCGTTGTTTTTACTTGGTTGCAACAAACGTTCTTTGTGTCGGACATCCTGTACTACAACACCTATGGCGACCAGTTATCTATGGAAACCATAGAGCTGATGATTGGAGGCGCCAAAAAGTACGCATGGGTAACTTACCTTGCTACACCTTTACTCCTATTGCTCCGCGTTACGCTTGTCGCGTGTTGTTTTTACATAGCCCTGTTTCTCAAGAATGAAAACTCAGATTTTGCCTCCTGCTTCAATATTACCCTAAAGTCCGATACGGCATTCCTCTTGTTTGGCCTGTTCAATATGACATACCAACTTCTTGTTCCCGCCACAAACCTAACGGAATTAGCCGCCAATCCCGTATCCCTAATGTATTACCTTAATGTAGAGAAGATTCCCGGATACCTGCTTTATCCGATTGGTTTAGTCAACCTTTCCGAATTTTTCTATTGGGGCATGATGGCAGGGCTGGTGCGCTTCCGGTACAATATTTCCCTTTCCAAAAGTCTTTCCTTCATTCTTGAATCCTATGGAACCGGCCTGCTGTTGATGATTTTAATATTTGCTCTTATTCTAATGTAAAGCCATGACAAAAAAATCATTTATCGCCATTCTTGTGATAGGGTTATTTCTCACACTGGCCGGATTGATTGTGTTCAAAGCATTGAATAGGAAAGCGCCTGCAGAATTTCCGGAAGAACTGCCTGCGTTTGAATTATTCTCTCTTGAAGGCTTCATGTTTACCACTGATTTGCTGGAGGCAGGCAAAACAGGACTTGTGTTCTACGGCCCCGGCTGTTTGTTTTGCGAACATAAAGGGAGGGAATTGGCCAAACATGCAGCGGATTTTATCGGAAATCAATTCCTCTTTATTACAAGCGCTCCGATAGACAGCGCAATAGCTTACAGTCTGCGAACAGGCATTGGAGCAGTTCCCCATTTTTATTCGTTGGTAGATAATTTTTTTGAAACGCCCCTCCTTTTTGGTCTTAGGATAATGCCCACCACTCTACTATACGATGAAGATAGAAAACTCATTAAGGGTTTTGAAGGCGAAGTAAACGCCAAAACTTTACTCAAAGCGATGCACGAACATGGGAATGAAAAAAAATAAATGGGACAGGGTCTTTGTCAAACAGACGCATCAGTCGTGGTGCGGCTTGGCCTGCCTGTCCATGCTCTGCAAATATTACGGAGGCGCGATTCCTCAAGAAAAGTTAGTAACCATGAGCGGCACTTCAGTCACCGGTACCACTCTGTTAGGGCTTTATCAGGCGGCCAACAGTGCAGGACTAAAGGCCCAAGGGTTTGAAGCCGACGCGGAACACCTAAAGCAATTGGAACATCCTGCCATCCTTCATTTTACACTGCCGGACGGATTGGAACACTATGTGGTATGTTTTGGTTATGCAGACGGCGTATTCACAATCGGAGACCCGGCGAAAGAGGTGGTAAACATGAGTGAGCAAGAGGTTTTGGCATTGTGGAAAAGTAAAAAACTCCTTTTGGTGGAACGTGGGGAGTCATTCCGCACAGAAGATGACACCGGTCAGCGCAAAAAAGCATGGCTAAAGGAATTGCTGAGTCCCGACATTCCGGCGCTCTCGGTGGCAGTCGGATTGGGCATAGTGGTGGCAGTGGCGGGTATCTCGCTGGCTATTTTTTCTCAGAAATTAATTGACCAAATTTTACCGGCCAAAGAACTGCAAAAACTTTGGATTGGTATATCCATCTTAGCCTTGCTGTTGCTGGCAAGAAACCTGCTTTCCTACCTGCGCACCATTTTGGTTGCCCGTCAAAGTCGGGATTTTTCCAACCGAATCGTAGGGAGCTTCTATAATCAGATTCTTTACTTGCCCAAATCATTTTTTGACAGCCTAAAGACCGGAGAAATCACGGCGCGGCTCAACGACGCCCTGCGGATTCAACGCACGATTAATTATGTAGCAGGTGCATTATTGATAGACGTACTGACTGTTATTGTGTGTACCGTGTTGCTTTTTGGGTACTGGTGGGCGGCGGGCGCTACCGCGCTTGTGGGCGGAATCCTGTTTGGCTTGGTGTTTTGGAGGTACGGCACAAAGATTGTGGAGGGGCAGCGCAAGGTAATGGTATCCTACGCAGGAGCCGAGAGCAACTTTTTTGACACGGTGCAGGGTGCAGAGGTCATCAAGGGCAACAATAAAGAAGAGTTTTTCAGTCGGTATACCAAAGAGATTTACGCCGCCTTTCAATCTTCGGCCTATGATTTGACCATACTTGGAAACAGCGTAGGGCTAAAGGTACAGAATATCGGCACAGTCGCCATTATAGGAGTGATTGCCTTTAGCTCTTTGGCCGTATTAAATGACCATTTGAGTTTGGGCGCATTAGTAGCCGTACTCTCGTTGGCAGGGTCGGTCATTTCTTCATCTGCCTCGCTTTCCGGTGCATATATTACCTTGCAGGAGGCCAAGGTAGCCTACGACCGCCTGTATGAATTTGTGAGCGTAGACAGGGAGCCGGCCGGAGCCGTTTCCGAACAAGCGACGGAAAGTATCGATGTGCTTGAAATCAAAGAAATTCGTTTCCGGTATCCGGGCAGGCCGTTGTTGCTGAATAATGTGGGCCTTACAGCAAAAAAGGGACAAATCACTGCGCTGCTTGGTGAAATCGGCTCCGGTAAAAGTACGTTACTGCATATTATAGAACGGTTTTATGAACCGGAATCCGGTATCTTGCTGGCAGACGGAAAGAGTTGGAAGGATTATTCCGTACACGACTGGCGAGTCATGACAGGCGCCATGCCTCAGCATATCAAATTGTTTAACTCCACGCTGTTGGAGAATATATGTTTGACCAATGAAAAAGAAACACTGGAACGCTGTTTGGCATTTTGTCATCAGTTAGGAATGCAAAAATACTTTGGCAACCTGCCGTTAGGCCCGTTAACCCGCGTGGGAGAAGATGGGGTGAACCTCTCGGGAGGGCAGCGTCAGTTGGCCGGATTGTGCCGAGCATTGTTTGGCAATCCCCAAATATTGCTGCTGGACGAACCTACCAACAACATGGACAAGGCTGCTGTTCAATTTGTGTGGGAGCTTTTGGAGCGTGAAAAACACAACCGAATCTGCATCTTGGTGACCCATAATGAACAGCTGGCCGCCAAAGCGGATGCGGTGGTGCAGTTGGGGGATTTTCTTAATTTTTATATTCTTAAAACAACTTAATCAATCCCAGCGCGCTGAGGAAAATAATCGTGATGGCAATGGGGGCGATGAATTTAATGACAAACATAGTCCATTTAAAGAATGGCACCCGGTGCCGGCCCTCGCTGCTGAGTTCGTCTTTTACGACGCTCTTGTTGAGTACCCACCCCACAAATATTACAATAGAAAGGCCGCCAAGGGGGAGGAGGATGTTGGAAGCAAGGTAATCGAACATGTCGAAAATCCCTTTCCCAAAAATGGTAAAACCTTTTAAGGCTCCCATGGATAGAGAACTCAAACTGCCGGTAACGACTATAATAGAGGCGGTAATGATTACAGCGGTGCGGCGCGTCAATTTTAATTCTTCGGTAAAATAGGCGGCTACCACTTCAATCAAGGATATGACGGAGGTGAGGGCGGCTACAGTCAACCCCGCAAAGAAGATAAAGGCAATGGCGTTGCCAAAAGGAAGCTGTGCAAAGATGTTGGGAAGGGTAATAAACGCTAAGCTGGGACCTTCGGACGGCAAAATGCCAAAGGCAAAGACGGCAGGCATAATGGCTAAGCCGCAGAGGATGGAGAAGCCCACGTCTGCAAAGCTGGTGTACACAGACACTTTGACAATGTTGGCCTCCTTTTTTACGTATGAAGCATAGGTGATGATGCAGCCCATGCCCAAACTGAGCGAAAAGAAAGATTGCCCCAAAGCCGCCAGCACGGTTTCTGCCGTGATTTTAGAGAAATCGGGCTTAAACAGGAAAATTACACCCTCACCCGCGCCCGGCAGGAAGAGTACCCGAATGGCTAAAAAGATAACCATCAGCAGTAAAAACGGCATGACGATTTTACAGGCTTTTTCAATCCCGTTCCTGATGCCGCCCACCACAATTACCGCAGACATGCCAAGCAGCAGCAGGTGCCACAAAATGGGACGGACAGGCGACTCTACAAAACTCGAGAAATTATGGCCCAAAACGCCAACGTCGGAGGAGAAGCCAACGACTGATTGAATCATGTATTCAATCGTCCATCCGCCTACTACACAGTAGAATGAGAGGATGGCAATAGAAGCTGCCACGCTAAGGAGGCCGATTCCCCACCAGCCCGTTCCGGGGGCTAATTTCTTAAAAGCTCCAAACACGTTGCTTTGGGTGCGTCTGCCAATGATAAATTCCGAAAACATAATCGGTAGGCATAAGGCCACTACAAATACAAGGTATAGAATGATATAAGCCGCCCCGCCATGCGTCCCGACCATGTAGGGGAAACGCCAAAAGTTACCAAGCCCTACGGCCGACCCCACTACGGCAAGAAATACGCCAAATTGACTGCTAAAATGGTCTCTAGGTTGTTGCATATTAAATCAGGTTAAGGCCACAAAAGTAAAAAATTTTATGAATAAATGTCAAACGGATTAGTGTTATAATTGTGTTGCATCAAGGCGCGGTCGTAGACTACAAAGGAAAAGGGGTAGGGAAAAACGGCTCCATGTTCGTGTTCTTCCCTAAAAATCTCTTTCCATTGGCGCCAGTCAATGCGCGGGAAAAAGACGTCTGCTTGGGGGGCAGGGGCTTTTACATGGGTAATGTAGAGCTTATTGGCCAACGGAAGCGCCTGTCGGTAGATTTCGCCGCCACCCATGATGAATATTTCACCGGCGGGAGCGGGTTGCGTGGCCAAAGAGATGGCGCGGGGCAGCGAATCTGCGACTTCGATTCCCTCCATGGGAGGAGTAGTCAAACTACGGCTAATCACAATGTTTCGACGGTTTGGCAGGGGACGCCCTATGGACTCAAAGGTTTTACGTCCCATGATGACGCAATGTCCGGTGGTTGTTCGTTTAAAGTATTGCAAATCCTCGGAAATTTTCCAAAGTAGTTGCTGTTGAAAGCCTATGGCGTTGTTGGGGGCAAGAGCGACAATGAGAGAGAGCATGAGTAAGGTGGTTATACGGCAATAGGGGCTTTGATGGACGAATCGGGATTATAGTTTTCCAAAGTAAAGTCGTTGTACTCAAAAGAGAACAAGTCTGTTACCTGTGGGTTGAGGCGCATGGTGGGCAGGGCCTTGGGCCTGCGTTGCAGCTGTGTTTTTACCTGCTCTATGTGGTTGGTATAGATATGGGCGTCTCCAAAGGTGTGGATAAAGTCGCCGGGTTGGAGGCCGCAGACTTGGGCCAACATGAGGGTAAGCAGGGCGTAGGAGGCTATATTAAAAGGTACGCCCAAAAAGAGGTCGGCGCTGCGCTGGTAGAGCTGGCAAGAGAGTTTGTTGTGGGCCACATAAAACTGAAACAGCGCGTGGCAGGGAGGGAGGGCCATATTGTCCAATTCGCCTACGTTCCACGCGCTGACAATGTGGCGGCGCGAATCGGGCTGATTTTTAAGACTGTTGACCAATGCGGCCATCTGGTCAATCTGTTTTCCGTCCGAGGCGGGCCAAGAGCGCCACTGATGCCCATACACAGGGCCTAAGTCCCCGTTGGCATCGGCCCATTCGTCCCAAATGGTAACGCCGTGTTGGTTGAGCCAGCCAATGTTGGTGTCTCCTTTTAAGAACCACAACAGTTCATAAATGACTGATTTAAGATGAATTTTTTTGGTAGTGAGCAAGGGAAATCCATCTTGAAGGTTCATGCGCATTTGATGGCCAAAAATGCTGAGGGTACCGGTACCGGTACGGTCGCTTTTGAGCTGCCCATGCTCAAGCGTGTGTTTCAACAGTTCCAAATAACAGTTCATGCAGCAAAAGTACACAATGTAGTTTCAATGAGCAAATACAAATTTGGCCGTTGCCCCAAAAAAGTCGTACCTTAGCGGGCTGATAAAAAATCAAACAGTACCATATCTATGTATAGGACACACACCTGCGGAGAACTCCGCATCACCAATCAAGGCACGGAAGTATGTTTGGCCGGCTGGGTACAGCGGCTGCGTAAATTAGGCGGGATGACTTTTATAGACCTGCGCGACCGTTACGGAATCACCCAACTTACCATTGAGGAGCAGGCCCCTGCCGACCTGCGCGAACTTGCCGATAAATTAGGCAGGGAATTTGTGGTTCAAGCAAAGGGCAAAGTGGTGGAGCGCAGCAATAAAAACCCCAAAATAGATACGGGAGAAATCGAAATTGCCGTGTTGGAACTAAAGGTATTAAACGCAGCCCAAACGCCTCCTTTTACCATAGAGGACAACACAGACGGGGGGGAGGAACTGCGGGCGACCTATCGTTATATTGATTTGCGCCGCAATCCCTTAAAGCGGGCTATTATGCTGCGCCACACTATGGCGCAGGAAGTGAGGAGCTATTTGTCGGGGCAACATTTTCTCGAAATCGAAACGCCGGTGCTGATTAAATCAACCCCCGAAGGCGCCCGCGATTTTGTGGTGCCCTCGCGCATGAACCTCGGACAGTTTTACGCCCTGCCCCAAAGTCCGCAGACCTTTAAACAGTTGCTGATGGTGGCCGGTTACGACCGATACTTTCAGATTGTGCGCTGCTTTCGGGACGAAGACCTCCGTGCCGACCGTCAGCCCGAATTTACCCAAATTGACTGCGAAATGGCCTTTGTAGAGCGGGACGATGTCCTCAATGCCTTTGAAGGATTGGCCAAACATTTGTTTAAAAGCGTTTTGTGTGGCTATCTAAGGCATAGTAACCATCCCCGCTATAATCAGCCCTTTCCCCGCATCAGTTACGCGGACGCCATGCGTTACTACGGCACGGACAAGCCCGATATTCGTTTTGAAATGAAGATTTGCGACTTGACCTCATTGGCCAAGGGCCATGGATTCCCTGTTTTTGACAGCGCCGATTATGTGGGCGGAATTTGCGTCAAAGGCGCGGCGGAGTATACCCGTAAACAGTTAGACGAATTGACCGAATGGGTAAAGCGTCCCCAAATAGGCGCCAAAGGTTTGGTATATGCCCGCCTTACGCCCGATGGCATAAAGTCCAGCGTGGATAAATTCTATACCCAAGAGGTATTGCAGCAATGGGCTGTCCGAATGGAGGCTATGGAGGGCGACTTGATATTGATTTTGTGCGGAGCAGAGAAAAAGACGCAGGAAGCCTTGGGCGACTTGCGCTTAGAGATGGGAAACCGTTTGGGATTAAGAAAAAAAGACGACTTTGCCCCGCTTTGGGTATATGATTTCCCGCTGTTGGAGTGGGATGATGAAACCCAACGCTTTTACGCCATGCACCACCCCTTTACCTCGCCCAAACCTCAAGACATGGATAAATTCCTAAGCCCTAAAAAAGAAGATTTGGAACAGGTCTGCGCCAATGCTTATGACTTTGTAATCAATGGCGTGGAAATTGGCGGCGGTTCAATAAGGATTCACGATTCGGCGATACAAAAACGGATGTTTGAAGTTTTGGGCTTTTCCGAGGCAGAGGCCGATTATCGTTTTGGCTTTATTATCAACGCCTTTACATACGGCGCTCCTCCTCATGGCGGCATTGCCTTTGGTTTTGACCGCTGGTGTACGGTTTTTGGAGGCTCCGAAAGCATCCGCGACTACATTGCCTTCCCCAAGAACAACTCCGGACGCGACATGATGTTAGATGCGCCTTCTCACATAGACGCTGCCCAAATGAAGGAATTGGGCTTGGCGAGCGCGAGCGAGCGATGAGCAGCGATTAAGGCCCAAAGGAAACCGTTTTTTGTCAAACTGTAAAACAAATTCCTGTCAAAGTGTAAAACAAATTCTTGTCAAACTGTAAAGCAA
>WRBG01000039.1 GCA_009784635.1 Bacteroidales bacterium
CATTGCCAACGGAGGCAAAATGATGAGGCCCTATTTGGTAGAAAGTCTAAAAAAACACGGCCAAACGGAAAGGCTGTTTAAACCTCAAGTAATCAGTGGGGCAATCTGCTCCAAATCTACTGCGGACAGTTTGCAAAAAGCCCTGCGTCATGCGGTTAAGGAAGGCACGGCCAGAAGCATAGACAATCCCCGCTACGGTATTTCGGGAAAAACGGGAACCGCCCAAATCGCTTTTGGCAGCGGAGGATATAGAGAGGAGGGCTACCACAGGCATCAAGCCTCCTTTGCAGGTTTTTTCCCTTCCGAGCGTCCCCGTTACAGCGTTATTGTAGTCCTGTACAGCCAAAAAACCCGCCGGAACTTCTACGGAGGAAGTTGGGCAGCTCCGGTATTCAGAGAAATCGCAGACAAAATCTATAGTTTTAGCACAGATTGGAACGAGCCTGTAATCAGAGAAAAGACACCGGCGCATAAACCGCCTCAAGCGCTGGCAGGCAACGATACCTACGAACAGGAGGTGCGGAACATACTCGAAGGCAAGGCCGTTTTGTCCAAATCTACGCCTAACTGGTCCAGACCCATATCGGACGGAACCGTTCCCAACGTGGTAGGCATGGGCTTGAGGGACGCCCTCTATCTGCTCGAAAGAAACGGCTTAAAAGTGCAAATAAAGGGTGTGGGAGATGTGGAGGGGCAATATCCTCCTCCCGGAACTCCTTTGCAAGGAGTTAATTCCGTAGAAATCACCCTTAGAAAGAACAACGGCAGAAGGCCGCAAATAGCAGGAAGATGATTTTATCAACCCTCATACAATCTATTGATGTTGTCCGGAACAGCCTGCCTCAAAGCAATCCGGACATACAATCCGTCTGTTTTGACTCAAGAAAACTTGGACCGGGCGCCCTCTTTGTAGCCGTAGCCGGTACGCAAACAGACGGTCATCAATACATCATGCAGGCCGTGGAGCAGGGAGCCGCCGCCATAGTCTGCCAACAGGCGCCTGCCGGCAAGTTGCCGATTCCCTGCATAGAAGTAGCCAACAGCAGAGAGGCCTTGGGATTAATTGCCTCCGCTTTTTACGGACATCCTTCCCGGTCCCTTACTTTGGTGGGCATTACCGGCACCAACGGAAAAACCACCACAGCCACTTTGTTGTACCGTGTGTTTAAACAGTTGGGCTATGCCTGCGGACTGATTTCCACCATAGAAAACTATGTAGACAAGCTCTTGCTCCCCAGCCATCATACCACGCCCGATTCCATCGAACTCAACCAACTTTTGGCCGATATGGTGGCCAAAGGCTGCGCCTACTGTTTCATGGAGGTCAGCTCCCACGCCATTGACCAAGGAAGAATAGCCGGCTTGCAGTTTGGCGGGGCCATTTTTTCTAACCTTACCCACGACCATTTGGATTACCACGGAAGTTTTTCCGCCTATTTGCAATGCAAGAAACGCCTGTTTGACCGCCTTTCTCCCGAAGCCTTTGCCTTGGTAAATACAGACGATAAGAACGGAAAGGTAATGATACAGAACACCAAGGCCAAAACATACAGCTATGCCTGCAAAAGTATGGCCGACTTCCCGTGTCGCATTACGGAGCAAAGCGTAGAGGGCATGCTCTTGAGGATAGACGGCAGGGAAATTTCCACTTCTTTTATTGGCAAGCACAACGCCTATAACCTGCTGGCCGTATACGCTGCCGCCCGTCTGCTGGGGGCGGAGCAACAAGAGGTATTGCAAACGCTTTCTACGCTCAAAAGCGTGTCGGGACGGTTAGAGTACATCAAAGGAAAGAAAGGCATTACCGCTGTGGTGGACTATGCCCATACGCCGGATGCCCTCAAGAATGCGCTGAATACCCTTCGGAAAATCTTGATGCCGGAACAGGCCCTTTATACCGTAGTAGGCTGCGGAGGCGACCGAGACAAAACCAAACGTCCCCAAATGGCGCGTATTGCCCTTGAACAGAGCAGTCAAGTCATTTTCACCTCGGACAACCCCCGCTCCGAAGACCCGATGGATATTTTACAGGATATGCTTCATGGCTTGACCTCCCAAGAAAAGGCCCGTTGCCTGTGTATTGCCGACCGCCGCGAGGCCATTAAAACAGCCATACTCATGGCGCCTCCCAAAAGCATTGTGCTGGTTGCCGGAAAAGGCCACGAGAACTATCAAGAAATAAAGGGAATCAAGCATCATTTTGATGATAAAGAAATACTCGCCGAATATTTAGCCTAAGACCAGCCTATGTTATACTACTTGTACGAATATTTTAAAGACACTATTGATTTTCCCGGGTTTGGCCTGTTCAGATACCTGACTTTCAGGTCTATGTTTTCTATTGTAACTGCTTTGCTGATTGCCCTTATCTGTGGGCGAAGTCTGATTCGGTGGTTGCAGAAAAAACAAATCGGGGAATCTATACGCGAGCTGGATTTAGAGGGACAATTGGCCAAAAAAGGCACGCCTACCATGGGGGGACTGCTCATTATAGGAGCTTTGCTGGTTCCCATTCTGCTGTTTGGAGACTTGAGCAATATCTACATTCAATTGATGCTGGTATCTACGGTTTGGTTAGGCTGCATAGGCTTTGCCGACGACTACATCAAGGTATTTAAAAAGAATAAAGACGGACTGCATGGGCGTTACAAAATCATCGGACAGGTAGGACTTGGATTGTTGGTGGGCTTGGTGCTTTGCTTTAACGACCAAATTATCATTCGCGAGGTAGTGCCTTCCTCTACCCCATCGGCCCATATGGCTCAAGTAGAGGCCGGAGCAGGGCAGCAGGAACTTCCGGTAATTGACAGTCGGGAAACCAAAACCACCATTCCCTTTTTTAAGTCCAACGAGTTTGACTATGCTTGGCTGTGGCCGTTTACCGGCAAAAGTCGGGAAATCGCCGGCTGGATTATCTACGTACTAGCCATCATTTTTATCATTACCGCCGTGTCTAACGGCACCAACTTAACGGACGGCATGGATGGCTTGGCTACCGGCATTACCATTGTGGTGGCGGTAAGTTTGGGGATTTTAGCCTATTTATCCGGCAACGTGATATATGCAAAATATTTGAATATCATGTATATTCCACACAGCGGCGAGTTGGTGGTGTTTATGGCTGCCCTAATTGGAGCCTTAATCGGATTCCTTTGGTATAACGCCTACCCTGCCCAATTGTTTATGGGCGATACCGGCAGTTTGGCCTTAGGCGGAATCGTGGCGGTTTTTGCCATTTTAATCCGCAAAGAGCTGTTAATCCCCATTTTATGCGGAATATATTTAGTAGAAAGCCTGTCGGTTATTTTGCAGCGCTACTACTTTAAGTACACCAAATACAAATACGGAACAGGTCGCCGCATTTTTAAAATGGCGCCCCTCCACCATCATTTCCAAAAAGAAGGAGTCGAGGCCGTGATTAGCAAGCCTCGTATAGCCATGCCCGAAGCCAAAATTGTGATTCGTTTTTGGATTGTGGCCGTATTGTTGGCCATTATAAGTATTGCAACCTTAAAAATCAGATAATATGAACAGAATCGTAGTATTGGGAGGAGGAGAGAGCGGAGTAGGCGCTGCCGTTTTGGCCAAACAAAAAGGCTTTGAAGTCTTTCTGTCGGACATGGGCGTCCTTCAGGCACAGGCTAAGGAAATGCTGGCAGAACATGCCATTCCTTTTGAAGAAGGTCGCCACACGCCGGAACAGGTGCTTAATGCCATGGAAGTAATTAAAAGTCCGGGGATTCCGGATACGGCTCCCATGGTGGAACAACTCATCCAAAAAGGGACTCCGGTTATTTCCGAAATCGAATTTGCGGGCCGCTACGACCGAGCCAAAAAAATCTGCATCACCGGCAGCAACGGAAAAACCACCACTACCTCCTTGATTTACTTCCTGCTCAAAAATGCCGGATTAAACGTGGGCATGGCCGGAAACATAGGCCAAAGCTACGCTTATCAGGTGGCTACCCAACAACACGATATTTATGTATTGGAATTGAGCAGCTTTCAACTCGACAACATGTATGATTTTAAGGCAGACTTGGCCATCTTGCTCAACATTACCCCCGACCATTTAGACAGGTACGGCTACGACATGCAAAAGTATATCAACGCCAAGTTCCGGATTACCCAAAACATGAGTCCCGAAGACTATTTCATTTTTTGTTCCGACGACGAAGTTACGGTAGAGCAACTTAATAAAATCGTACTCAAAGCGCAAAAACTTCCTTTTAGTCAGAAACATCCGGTAGAACAGGGGGCATCGGTACAGGACGGCCTTATCACCTCCAAATACGGCGAGGATGAATTTAAAATTTTTATAGACGAATTGTCCCTGCAAGGCAAACACAACGTGTACAACTCCATGGCCGCCGCCATTACCGGACAGGTGATGAATATCCGCCACGAGTTTATCCGCGAAAGTCTGATGACCTTTAAAGGGGTGGAACACCGGTTGGAACAAGTGGGCAAAATCCGGGGCGTACTCTATATCAATGATTCCAAAGCTACTAATGTTAATTCAACGTGGTATGCCTTGGAGACCATGAAAACCCCCGTGGTATGGATTGCCGGAGGCACCGACAAGGGAAACGATTACAGCATCCTCCATGACTTGGTCAAGACCAAGGTAAAAGCCTTGATATGCTTAGGCGAAGACAACAGCAAACTTTGTCGCGATTTTGGCGATAAAGTCTCCAGCATAACCCAAGTACGCTCTGCCGCCGAGGCCGTACAGGCCGCCTACCGTTTGGCCCAATCCGGAGATACGGTGCTGCTTTCCCCAGCCTGCGCCAGTTTTGACCTGTTTGCAAACTACGAAGACCGAGGCCGGCAATTTAAAGAAGCCGTCAGAACATTATAATATCATGTCTACAGAGCAGGAAGTAATAACGACACAGGGGCTTGGCAAAACCATAGCAGGCGACAGGGGCATTTGGATTATCGTCCTGCTGCTCGCTTTGATTTCCTTGGCCGCCGTATATTCTTCCAGCATCGTTTTGGTGGGCAAACGAACCGTTTTTTTCTTTCTCATTAGGCAATCCCTGTTTGTAATGGCCGGTCTTGCCGTGGTATACTTTTGCCACCATATTCCCTTAGGCATTTACCGCAACTTAGCTTTTATAGGACTGATACTCTCCATAGGCCTACTGATTGCCACCATTTTTTGGGGCACCACCCACAACGACGGCACCCGCTGGATTGAGATTGCGGGCATTTCTTTCCAGCCTGCGGAGGCGGCCAAGGTGGCCCTAATTCTATATATGGCCAAAGCATTGGAAGATAGGGTATTTTTAACTTTCAAGGAATTTACGCTTTACCTCCTGCTGCCTGTGGGCCTCATCTGCCTGCTCTTGCTTTGGGGCAGCAATTCCGCAGGAATTATCATGGGAGGCACCGCCTTCATGATTATGGTCATGGCGGGCATCTCGGCCAAACACCTTCTCAAAACCATAGGCATTGCCTCTATGGCCCTCCTGTTTGTCATAGCCCTTGCCATGTCGCCGCTTGGACTTTTTCCCCGAGTGGAAACGGGCATCAATCGCGTCTTTAATTTTGTAAACGAGGATAAAGGAGACAGTTATCAGTCCGACCAAGCCAAGATTGCCATTGCTTCTGCCGGCTTTTTGGGCAAAGGTCCCGGAAACAGTACCCAGCGTCATTTTCTGCCCAAGCCCGAATCGGATTTTATTTACGCCATTATTGTGGAGGAATACGGCCTGTTGGGAGGGGTTTCCGTGGTCATGCTCTTTCTTTGGTTTTTCTACCGCGCCTGTTTGATTGCCAAGCGATGTACCCGCAGGTTTTCTGCCCTGCTGGTGATTGGACTAAGCATGTTCATTGTGTTTCAAGCCTTATTGCATATAGGGGTCAATGTGGGCATTCTACCCGTAACGGGACAAACCCTGCCCTTGGTGAGCCGAGGAGGAACCTCGTTTTTGGCCGTAAGCGTCGCTGTGGGTATGATACTTACCATCAGCCGCACCATAGAAAAAAATAAACCCATTACGGAGGAACAGATTCATGAATAGGGTTTTTAAAGTGATTATCAGCGGAGGCGGCACAGGAGGACATATTTATCCGGCCATTGCCATTGCCCATCAAATCAAAACGCAATATCCTCAAGCGGAGTTGCTTTTTGTGGGGGCAGAAGGGAAAATGGAGATGGAAAAAGTTCCGGCCGAGGGCTACCGGATTATCGGACTGCCGGTGGCGGGATTACAGCGCAGGGCCTTGCTCAAAAACCTGTGGCTTCCCGTTAAAATCGCCAAAAGCCTAAGCCGAGCAAGGCAGATTCTCAAAGATTTCCGTCCCGATGTGGCCATTGGCATGGGAGGTTTTGCCAGCGGCCCCCTGCTTTGGGTGGCAGCCGGTCGGGGCATCCCTTGTTTGATACAGGAACAAAATTCCTATGCAGGTATTACCAACAAATTGTTAGCCAAAAAGGTAAACACTATATGCGTGGCCTATACCGATATGGAGCGCTTTTTCCCCAAAGAAAAAATTCGCCTTACCGGTAATCCCGTCCGCAGCAATATCCTGCCGGCCGGCCCGGAACTCCGCGAGGAGGGTCGCCGTTTCTTTGGGATTGAACCCGGCCGCATCTGCGTGTTGGTAACCGGAGGCAGTTTGGGCGCCAAAACCTTTAATCGTTGCGTACAGGCTTACAGGGAACAGGAAGGGATAGACGCTCCCGTAGATATTATTTGGCAGTGCGGGGCTTATTACCGTCAAGACTGTCAAAATTTTGTGGAGAACTATCCGGCCAAATGGCTGCACCTCCATCCTTTTATCCAACGGATGGATTTAGCCTTTGCCGCTGCCGATGTGGTAATTTCCCGGTCGGGGGCCGGCACTATTGCCGAGTTGTGTATGGCCGGTAAGCCGGTGGTTTTTGTGCCTTCTCCCAATGTGAGCGAAGACCACCAAACCCACAACGCCATGGCTTTGGTCAGAGAGGAGGCCGCCTTGATAGTAACAGAAGAACAGGCTTCTGCCCAATTGATGCAAACCGCCTTGAACTTGGCCGGCAACCCCGAACAAAAAGCGTCTTTAGCGCGCAACATCCTTCGGTTGGCCAAACCGGATGCCGCTAAAGCCATTGTCAACGAAATGCTTAACCTCTTAAAATATTGATTCTATGTTCAAGCAAATCTACTTCTTAGGCATCGGAGGCATTGGCATGAGCGCGTTGGCACGCTACTTTGCACATGCAGGCGCTTACGTGGCCGGTTACGACCGCTGCCCGTCGAGCCTCACATTAGCCTTGGAACAGGAGGGCATGGATATTCATTATGAGGACAATCCGGACTTTATTCCCCCATCTGTCCTAAACAGGCCTCAAGACACTTTGGTGATTTATACCCCCGCCATTCCGCCCGACCATTTGGAATGGAACTACCTCAAGCAAAAAGGCTACCCCATCATCAAACGCTCCAAAGCTTTGGGCCAAATCGCCGATACCAAAATATGTCTTGCAGTGGCCGGCAGCCACGGCAAAACCACCACCTCTACCCTGCTGGCCCATATCTTTTGCCATTCGGGCAAGGGCTGCACGGCCTTTTTGGGAGGCATTTCCAAAAACTACCAAAGCAACCTCCTGCTCAGCCACAGTCCCTATTTGGTGGCCGAAGCCGACGAATTTGACCGCTCTTTTCTGCAACTCCACCCCCAAACGGCGGTGATTACCTCCATAGACCCGGATCATTTGGATATTTACGGGGACTATGCCCAAGTAGAACAGGCCTTTGTGGATTTTGCGGCCCAAATAAAACAGGGAGGAAGTTTGGTACTCAAACAAGGCCTTCCATTCCCCCTGCCCGCTGAGCCGGCATATACGGTATACCGCTATGCCTTAGACCATCCAGCCGATTTTTATGCTTCCCGACTTGTTTGGGAAGAAGGCGGATATTATCGCTTTAACCTGCACCTTGCCGGACATACCCTTGAGGATTGCCGCTTGGGCATAGCCGGACGGATTAATATAGAAAACGCCGTAGCGGCCTCGGCCATTGCTTTCTTACACGACATTCCACCCCAAGATATTGCATCGGCCTTAGCCTGTTTTTCGGGCGTGGCCCGCCGGTTCGACATACAGTTTGACCAAGCGGGTTGTACCTATATAGACGATTACGCCCATCATCCGGCAGAACTGACCGCCGCCCTCCAATCCATCCGAAGCATGTATCCGGAGCGGAAGATTACCGCTGTTTTTCAGCCTCATCTTTATACCCGCACCCGTGATTTTGCCGATGATTTCGGCCTCAGTCTGAACTTAGCGGACGAACTGATTTTGTTGCCCATCTATCCGGCCAGAGAAGAACCCATCTCCGGCATTTCTTCCGAAATGCTGCTCGGCAAAGTTTCTTTAAAGGATAAATGGCTTATAGCCTACGACGATTTGGTCGCCTTTCTAAAAAACCACAGCTCCGATGTGCTGGTCAGCCTTGGGGCCGGAGATATTGACCGTTTGGTTCCTCTAATCAAAACCATGCTGGAGGAAAAGACATGAAAAAAATCATCAGAAAAATAGTCAGAATTGCCGGCATCGTCAGCCTCTTTTTGGTTGCAGCCGCCTATTTTGCCTTTAGCCGCATGGTTGCAGAGCAGGGGCAGGCTCAGTTATCCTGTACGGAGATTCACGTACATATTGCCGACAGCAGTGTGAACCGCATGGTATTGCCCCAAGAGGTCCATGCTTTTCTCCAAAAAAACAAATTGGTGGCTCCGGGCATGAAATGGACTGAAATTGACCTGCATAACTTGGAACAGCGTTTGACGGCAGAAAGCGGCATCAAGCATTGTCAGGTCTATGGCCATATCAACGGCAGCCTGCATATAAAGTTGGCCCAACGCACCCCCATCTTGAGGTTGGAAACGGCTAAGGGCGGCTACTATATAGACGAATCGGGGGTGCTGTTTCCCGTAATGCCCCAGCGTACAGCTTATGTGCCTGTGGTATCGGGTAATATTCCCTTAGAAGAAGAAACGTGGCTGGCCCAGCTTTACGACTTTGGACGCTATATTCGGGGAAACCGCTTTTGGAATGCCCAAATTACACAGCTACATGTACATGCGCCTCATAACATCGAAATCATCCAACGCATCGGTCATCAAACCATAATGATGGGCGACCTTTCTCAATTTGAATACAAACTCCAAAAACTCTACTCTTTTTTCCGTACTGTCTCGGCTTTGGAAGGCTGGGACAAATACGGCTTTATTGACATTCGCTTCAGCAACCAGATTGTTTGTCGCCCTACACCCCTTCGTTTATGAATCATCAATTAACATCAGAATCTTATATGAATTATATTACCGCTATTGACCTTGGAACCACTAAAGTAGTGGGACTGGTCGGAGAAAGAACCCCTTACGGCTGTAAGGTTATTGCTTATAGTGAACGTCCTTCCCAAGGCGTTATGCGCGGGGAGGTGGTGAACATTCAAAATGTTTTAAACGCCATCACTCCCTGTATAGAAGAACTGAGGCAAAAAACAGAAGAAAAAATTTCTCAGGTTTATGTGGGAATTGCCGGACAGCACATCCGCAGTCGGGCCGAATCCAATGTAATTACCCGCGAACAAGTTACCGAAGAAATTACTTGGGATGAAATCCACAAATTAAAGCAAAACATGTACAAATCCCGCTTGGAGCCGGGGGAAGAAATCCTGCATGTGATTCCCCAATGCTACCATGTGGACGATTATATGGAAATATCCGACCCGGTGGGCATGATGGGCAAGAAAATCGAGGCCAATTACCGCCTTTTTATAGGCAGAACCATTTCTGCAGAACATACCAAACGCTGTATTGAGCGGGCCGGATTACGATTGGAACAACTGATTTTGGAGCCTTTGGCCTCGGCTAAAGCCGTACTCACGGACGATGAAAAAGAATTGGGCGTAGCCATGGTGGACATAGGAGGAGGCACTACCGACCTGTTGATATACCACAATCATGTAGTCCGCCACGCAGCGGTTATCCCCTTTGGAGGTAATGTAATTACAGAGGATATTCGGCAGGGCTGCGGCATATCGCAACGGTTGGCAGAACAGATGAAGATTCAATACGGCTCCTGCTACAGCGATTTGGCTCCCGCCAATAAAACCATTATCATGCCGGGCATAGGCGGCAGAGACCCCCGCGAGATATCTTTTAAAACTTTGGCCAATATCATAGAAGCCCGTGTATCGGAAATCATGGACGCCGTACTCTACGAGATTCAAAACTCAGGTTATGCCGACAAGCTGCAAGCCGGCATGGTACTTACCGGAGGCGGGGCCTTGCTGACCCATCTGCCTCAATACGTCTGTTTTAAAACCGGACTCGATGCCAGAATCGCCAAGCCCCTTTTGGATACCGACTCCTGCCCCGAAATACGGCATGGGGCTTATTCCTGCGCGGCGGGCCTGTTGCTTAAAGGGATAGAGCATCAAGATGCCAAAAAAGAAGCCAAATCCGAACCCGTATGGGCAGAGGTGTTTAAGCCGGAGCCGCCCGCGGGGACTGCTGCCAAGGCTCAAAAGCCGCCCAAACCCCCAAAGCCACCCAAGCCTTCAAAACCGCCCATTTGGGAGAGGTTATTTGCAGACCTTAATGATAATCAAGCATAAACATATAATACGATGGAAGAACTAATACCACTCGGCTGGGAGGTCAATCGCTCGATTATCAAGGTGATTGGCGTAGGAGGAGGAGGAAGTAACGCCGTAAACCACATGTTTCGCACCGGCATCAAAGACGTAAACTTTGTAGTGTGCAACACCGACTCTCAAGCCCTGCTGCACAGTCCGGTGCAAGAGAAATGGCAATTGGGAGAGACGATTACCAAAGGACGGGGGGCCGGTTGCGACCCCGAAGTTGGCCGTGAGGCAGCCCTTGAGTCTCAAGAAAAAATCGCCCAACTCCTTGGAGATTCCACAGAAATGGTCTTCATTACCGCCGGCATGGGAGGAGGCACCGGTACGGGAGCGGCCCCCGTGGTGGCAGAAATCGCCAAAAGCATGGGCCTGCTCACGGTGGGCGTAGTTACCCTGCCCTTTAGGGACGAGGGTATAGACGTGTTAAAGAGGGCCTTGGAGGGGATTCACGAAATGCAAAAAAACGTAGACTCCTTGTTGGTTATTGACAACGAAAAACTCTATAGGGTATTTGGAGATTTATCTGTTTTTGAAGCCTTTCCAAAAGCAGACGATGTACTTAGCACCGCCGTCAAGGGCATTGCCGAAATCGTTACCCGCCACGGATATATCAATGTGGATTTTGCAGACGTAAAAATGGTGATGAAAGACAGCGGCATGGCCTTGATGGGTTCGGGAAGCGCGTCCGGAAACGAGCGCGCCATCAAAGCCGTAGAGGAGGCTTTTGTCTCTCCCCTGCTCAACGACGTAGATTTAAGCTCTGCCCGCAACGTACTGGTAAACATTACGTCCGGAAGAGAAAAAGGTCTGGGAATGAACGAGCTTGCCCAGATTATGAAATATATTGAAGAATACACCGGAGGGGTGTCCAACTTCAAACGCGGGGTGGTCTGCGACCCGGCTTTGGGCGACTCCATCAATGTAACCATTGTAGCTACCGGCCTCAACCTGTCGAGCCTCCCCCAAGCCTTCCTCCACAAAGAAGATCCTACGGAGGTGGTGGTGTTGGGAGACGAACCTTATCCCGACTTAGGGCCTCGGACGCAACCGTCTAATCCCCTCAAACCCCACGGGGAATTTGGCATCGGCAGCGAAGATAGGGTTTTTTATGTGCAAGACCCCTTTAAATCGAAGGGTATTGCAGGCAAGCCGGTTGTGACAAAAAAAGGAAAACCTGCCCTAATTTTAGACCCGGGAGAAAAGATTACGGATTTTGAAACCATTCCGGCCTATGTGCGTCAACAGATTAAAATTCAAGAAGAAAGCCCGTCAGATGCAGAAGTCAGCGCCCTTAAAATAGAGGAGCGGGATGGAAAACAGCGCCTAAGCTCAGACAATTCTTACATCCACCAAACCCAAGATTAATCAGAATGATTACCTTTGTATCTTTTTAACAGACCTTATATGACCATTATTCAACTGGAATATTTTTTAGCGGTGGCCAACCACGGCAGTTTCTCCACCGCAGCGGAATATTGCTTTGTTACCCAACCTTCGTTGAGCATGCAAATCCAAAACCTCGAAGACGAATTAGGAGTAATACTGCTCGACCGCAGCAGTAAACCCATTCTCCCCACCGAAGCGGGTAAAATCGTGTTGGAGCAGGCCAAGGAAGCGGTAGCTTCGTTTTACCAAACCAAAGAAAAAGTGAACCACCTCAAGGGGGAACTGTCGGGGAAAATACGTTTAGGTGCGATTCCTACCATATCTCCCTATCTGATGCCCAAGTTTATTCCCGCATTTGTCAAAAAATATCCCGAAGTAGAACTCGAAATCCGAGACATGATGGTATTTGATTTGGTGGACGCCCTCAATCGCGATTTGATTGACATGGCGGTTTTTGCCGGCGGCGCACCCATAAAAATCAAAGAAATAAAACTTTACGACGAAAAACTTTATTTCTACGTTTCGCCCAAACATCCGCTGTTCGCATGCAAGGAAGTTGATTTGGAAGACATAGACGTAAAAGACTTATTGATGCTCTCCGAGGGAAACAGTCCCTATAATCAATTATTGAGAAAATTATTCTTGGCCAGAAAAAAAACAAAATTGCCCTACAATTTTGCCAACTGCTCTTTGGAAACCCTAATGCATATGGTTGACAACACCCCTTCTCTGACCATAATGCCCGGAATGGCCATAGACTATGTCCCGGAAGAAAAACGCAAACAAATCAAGCACTTTGCCAAAGTGCAGGCTTCTCGTAGAATCATCATGGCCGTAGGACATACCTACGTAAAAGAATCTTTAGTCCAAGC
>WRBG01000040.1 GCA_009784635.1 Bacteroidales bacterium
CGTGAAAATCTTGGTGAGGAAAAGTTGATAAATTTATTGTTTAACCAAGAATTTAAATAAATAACCAAATGAAGACAACCCACATATCGTATGTAATCGTCATAACGACCTTGGCTATAGCCTGCACCTCCTGCCAACGACCACAAGGTGGTTTGCCTTGCATTGATGTCAGAAAGAACTATCCCGTCAAGGAGGTATTGTTGACCGATATTGCCGATGTTACTTATTTGTATTTGAATTCGAATGCTGATGAATACTTATACAGTGGTAACATTTGTGCGGTTACCGAAAATACTATAGTCGTTGCTGAGGGTGGATATAGATCAAGAGGTAATGTTTTCTTCTTTGATAGGAACGGGCAGCCCAAGTCTCGCTTTAATCGAAAGGGAAATGGACCACAAGAGTACCGTAATCTACACAAAGTGCTATATGATGAAAGGGCTGATGACGTTTTTATTGCCTCTCATTTAGATACCCTTATTAGGGTATATTCATCTACTGGAATGCACAAACGAGACATTACATTACCTTCACGTGCAAAGATGGGGAATGAACTGGTTTCTTTTGATGATTCTTCACTTATTTTTTATGATGTCAGCAAAGAGATCAACAGATTTGACATCGACTACAAGAATTTATCAACCAATGATTTGACATCTCGATTCTTTCTTATTTCCAAATCAGATGGCGCGGTGTTAGACTCTTTAGAATTACCGATTGCTCCCATATTTCTAGGAATATATCATAAAGAAATGAGGGTGTCAGCCATTGGCAAACGACTTCTGATCGAATCTACACAGGGTGTTTTAATATGCAACCCTGAGAACGACACGGTTTTTCTCTACGGCAAAGACAAATCTTTATCCCCTGTGCTGCATAAAACCCCATTGGCGGACGCTACGGATCCAATGACCTATCTGAATAATTGTGTAGACATGGGGAACTATCAGTTCATGGAGGTCTACACGGTGCGTGCAGGGGATGTCTTCCCCGGTGTGTTCCCAGTCAAATATTATATGCGTGACAAAGGGACAGGTGAAATATTTCAACAAAAACTCCTCTTACCAGATTACTTAGGAAAAGAATTTGTTATAGGGCCCTTTAGCGGAATTCGTTTTGAAGAAGGAGTTCTTTTTGAATTGGATTTACTCGAACTTAAAGAAGCATACGCAGAGAACAAATTGAGTGGCAAATTAAAGGAATTGGTGGCTACCCTAAAGGCAGACGATAATAATGTGTTTGTGATAGCAGAGTTTAAGTATTAAACCCGTGAACAAATAGGGAGCACAATAGATTGAACTATCCAAAAGGATTACCACAGATGATAACCCAATTGCTATTATTGCAAAGCTAAAGTAGAGCGGCAGCATTGAGGCGCATACCGGTAGCGGCTTGACCTTTTCGTTTAAGATTAGGAAGTAATCCGATTATTACTATCTTTGTAGTTAAATCTGCAAAACCATGAAAAAACTGCTCCTCTCCATCCTTTATTGCTTGGCCGGCCTTGGTCTGCATGCCCAGTCAGCGCAATACAAAGAATTGCTGCTCAACGGAAAAAACAAGGAACTGATTCAACTGATTCTGTCGGAAATACCGGAAGAACAAATTGCCGGCGATACGGCGCGCAGCTTGGCGCAGGCCTATGAAGGACTGCTTAAATATCGGGAAGCCCATACCTATTATGGCCGTTGGCTCCTTGCCGATTCCAATTCTATAGACGCCCTTAACGCCACAGCCCGCATGGCTTTGCAGTTGGGGCGGATTGAAGAAGGCAAGGGTCTGTATGGAAAAGCCTATTCCATAGACAGTACCCATTTTAACACAGGACTACAGTTGGCAAAACTCCATGTTCAACTAAAAGATTATTCCAAAGCATACGACTATTATTATACTCTGCTGTTGCAGGATACCACCAACATAAGCCTGCTTACCAGTGTGGGAGATTGCCTCTACCAAATGGGAGAGCGGTGGGATGCCCGGTATTTTTATGAAGAAGCAGTATCCCTAAACAAAGAAAACGCCTCTCTATCCATTATACTCATCAACACATTATTGGAGCTCAGAGAGAATGACCCAAAGTTTTTTATGGAGCGCGCCATGACCGTTTGCGACACCGCCCTCCAATACAATCCGCGCAATAGCGGACTTATCCAAGGAAAAGCAATGATTCATTACTTAGGCAAAAATTACCACGCCTGCGACAGCATCATGCGGGGATTAATCGCGGCCGGGGACTCGTCTATCGTCAATTATCGTTATATCTGTTTGGCAAAATTTGAACAGGGCATCTTTTTTGAGGCCCTGCCCTATATGGAACATTACTACCAAAACGATACCACCAATATAGAAGCCGTTATGTTGCTGGCCATATCGCTGGGCCGCACCTACGACCGGAAAAGGGCGCTTTTGCTGTTCGACAGAGCGGAGGAACTGATGTATCCCACTAAAGAACAAATATCCGATTTAGCGCTCCAGCGCGGCATAGTGCATCAAGCCAATCGAAATATAGCGATGGCGGCAAGCCATTATTGGCAGGCAGCCCAAGCTACCGGCATTCACAGACGCGATATCCTCGCCAGATTGGTAAGTCTCTATCCCATAAACAGGCGTCAATGGGATAATGCAGACCCTGCGCATTACTCCCCAAGATTGTTTGCCAACGTAACCTATTTACGGACTATCAATAAAATGCCCACCTACAGGGAGGTTCTGTCCAATATAGAATACTCCCAAGCAATCCTGTCTTTATACCTCGAAGACATGTTTTTTAAAGACGTAGACCGACTTCAAATGGAATCACCGGACGGCAAAAGGGAATGGGTTACGTACAAAGAATTGCAGGAATTAAGCAGCGGACGATAAAGATACCGAGGCCACAAAAATGAAATAAAATTTGGAGCTAAGAAAAATCTTCTTACCTTTGCGGTGTACTATTAAACTAACACATTAATAAAGCACTCACTATGATTAACATCCAAGATCTTTCTTTTGGGTATCGCAGCCAAAACGATATATTTAGGGACCTTTCTCTTGAATTTAAGGCCGGCTGCATACACGGCTTACTGGGCAAAAACGGAACCGGTAAAACCACCCTTTTAAAGCTGATTTCCGGCGCCCTCTTTCCCTGCGGAGGCAGTATGCATACCCTTGGGTTTGTGCCGGAGATGCGCCATCCCCTCATGTTGCAGGAACTCTATTTTTTACCCGAAGAACTTTTTCTCCCCGCTCTGTCCATAGAAGGTTATGTAAAGGTCTACGCCCCTTTTTATCCCCGTTTTGACCGAGAACAGTTTGACTCCATCCTCCACGAATTTGAACTCCGGTCGCCCAAACTCATGTTACAGACCCTTTCCCACGGCCAAAAGAAAAAAGTCCAAATTGCTTTTAGCATTGCGTCCAACACCAACCTGCTGATTATGGACGAACCTACCAACGGCCTCGATATTCCGGCCAAAAGCCAGTTTCGCCGCATTGTCTCCGCCCATTATAATCCCAATCGCTGCACCATCATCTCTACCCATCAAGTAAGGGATTTGCACAGTCTGATTGACCACATTGCCATTTTAGACGAACACGACATCATCATCAACCACAGCGCCGAAGAAATTGGCCGGCGACTGCTTTTCAAATGGTACGATACCGGAGATGTTCCCAAGGACGCTTTGTATACAGAAGACAGCCTCAGAGGAATAGCCGCTGTATTTGCCAATCCCCAAGGGATAGACAGCAAACTCGATATCGAAATCCTATTCAACGCCCTGTTTGCCAATAAAGAAAAAATTAAAGACATTTTTAAAGCTTGATATCATGACCGCTACTTTTAACTTTTCAAGAATCCGACTTCTTTTTATCCGTTACTTTACCGAGAACTGGCGCCGCGACCTCACTACTTTTTCTGCCTTTTTTATTGCCTTTACGGTGTTGCCCCGCCTCATCAGCTTACCTCTTCCCATATTCCCCTTTATCCTGTTTTGTCTGATTTTTTACATTGGAGGCCTGCATTTTAGCGCAAGAATTTTTCAAGAGATACATCGTCCTTCCAGCGGCATGCACTACCTGCATATTCCCGCCGGCCGAGCAGAAAAATTCTTTGTAAACGGAGCGCTCACCCTTATTCTATATCCCTTGGTATGCTTTTTCCTCTTTTATGCCGCCATCCTCTTTGGCAACTTATTAGAACCAATCATGCCGGCCATCTTGAATTATAAAACCATAGACATACACAACCTCTTTCCGAAAACCTTTCTCGGCACGTCGTCATCGTCCGTAGGCAAATTGCTGACCGACTTCATCACGTATCAGTCCATCTTTTTCTTTGGCTCCCTCATTTTCAAAAAACACCCCACCACCAAAACCATCATCTCCTTGATTGCATGCAGTATCGCCCTTGGAATCTACCAGTTACTATTGGCTCTGCTACTTTGGAATCAAATAGATATTGCTTCGATGGGAGCGCTCAAAGAGAAAATGCTCCAACTGGGAGAACATCTACTCAGCTCCCGCGTCATGGCCCATTTTGATGTAATACTTTCCGGAATCATCGCCCTGTTCTTTTGGACTGTTTCCTACTTGAAATTCAAGGAAAAACAAGTGTAGCCTTATGGAATTTAAAGAAACCCAAGCAATATATCTGCAAATCGGCGATTATATCTGCGAAAATATCCTGACCGGCGTCTGGAAATCGGGAAACCGCATCCTGTCCATTAGGGAATTGGGCATCCATTTAGAGGTAAATCCAAACACCATTATGCGTACTTATGAGTTTTTGCAAAATCAAGGAATTATCTACAACAAAAGGGGAATCGGCTACTATGTTTCGGAGGATGCCCTCGAAAAAATCAGAACCTACCGCAAAGCCATTTTTATGAAACACGAACTTCCTCAATTTTTGAAAAACCTGCAACTGCTTGGCATGGGCATAGAAGACATTATTCCCCATTATCGGCAATACATTGATAATCACCCGCACATTAATCACCATGAAACTTAAAATCACCATATTTACTTTATTTTTGATGACTTTAGCCGGTCTTTCGGTGAGGGGACAAACTCAATCCGCCATACCGCAAGGTACGCCCAAAACGCCCGTGTCCGGAAAAGTGCTTGATACCAAACAGGAACCCGTAGCTTTTTGTACATTGGTCTTTACGGTCCAAAACGATTCCACCCTGCTTTTTACCGCCGTTACGGACGAATGGGGAGTATATGCTACCGAGCTGCCTTATAATTATTACAAGGTAGAAGCGCGCTGTTTGGGTTATTTCCCCTCGGAGGTAATCGCCTTTACCGCTTCCGGCAGTGAAACATTGCAATTGCCCGATATCGTGATGGAGGCATCGGTTACTAACCTAACCGCCGCCGTGGTGCAGTCCAATACCATAGAGCGCAGGGCAGACCGCTTTATTGTAAACCTCAGCGCCAATCCCATAGCTTCGGGGCGGTCGCTGTACGAATCTTTGGACTATTTGCCGGGGGTTACTACCCGCAACGGAATCAGCATTAACGGTAAATCCGGAACACGGGTTATGGTCAATAACCGCATGCTCAACATGTCGGACGAACAAATCGAACAATACTTGAATAACCTGCGCGCTTCCGACATCCAGCGGGTAGAAGTGATTCCCGAAGCAGGAGCCGAATACGACGCCAACGCCACCGGAGGGATTCTTAAAATCACCCTAAAACAACAAACCGTAACCGGTTACTTTGGCTCCGTTTCCGCCGATGTTGCCCGGGCCTTCGACTATACCCAAAGCAGCAGGCCTAACTTTAGCTTTTCTTTTAGGAAAGACAAGTGGAGCGTGATTACCAATGGCTACTACAGCTACATGGGTATGCCGAGCAAGTTTGAAGAATATACCCGATTCTACGACAACGAGATGGAGATAAACAATGCCAATACTACTTACCAAAAAATCAACATGGCAGGAGGAGAAATCAGCACGGTGTATGACTTGAATACCACGCAGAGCATAGGAGTGGTGGCCAATTACGGCTATGCCAAAGGCGTGGTCAACACAGATGGTACCTCCCTTACCTCTACGCCCCTGTTAATGGGAACCTATATCAATGACAACAATCAATACAATAATTACAACAGGTTGGGATTGTCTGCCAACTATATACATAAGTTAGACAGCGTAGGTTCCACCTGTACCGCCATGGTAGATTACCTGTACAACCAAAGCGATAACGGAGGCGTTTACCATACCTTCTCCCGATTTACCGGTCTGTTCGACCACATTACGGACATCCTTCTACCTAATGTGTACGATACCCTGTCTTACCGCAACAACATTGGCAGTCAAAACAATATCATCAGCGCCAACCTTGACTTTGATATCAAGTTAGGGGGTCGAAATAATTTTAAGGCCGGAGGGAAATTTTTTAGAACGCAAATAGACAACGATATTCTTTATGAGGATTTTGTAGACCGGCAATGGAAGCCGGACATACTGCAAACCGACCAATTTACCTATACAGAAAACGTAAGCGCCCTTTACAGCACCTATTCCTCTTCTTTGAGCAGAAAATGGCTATATACCATAGGATTGCGGGCAGAGTATACACAGGTAAACCTACATTCTTCTGCCCACGAAGAAAAAGCCGACCAACATTACCTAAACCTCTTTCCCTCGTTAAACTTAAGTTTTCAGCAAAATTCGCTCAGAGGACATTCGATTTCCCTTACGGCCAACCGCAAAATCCAAAGACCTAACTTTTCCCTGCTCCGTCCCTACTCCATGCCGCTCAATGATTTTAGCTATATAGTGGGTAATCCTGACCTCAAGCCTGCCAAATCCATCAACCTGTCTTTGGTGCAAACCCTTTTTCACAAATACAGCTTGACCGTAGGCGCCGGTTTTATACAAGATTATTTTGCCCAAATTGTTACTCAAGACCCCCTAAATCCCGACAGGCTTAATTACCAGTTTGCCAACCTAAAGAGCCACACTCAATACTACGCAGCGCTGTCGGCGCCCGTATCTATATTCAATTGGTGGACGCTGACTTCCAATGCTGTGGGCCTTTACATCAAGGACCAATACAACACCGGAGGAGAGACGGAAACCAGCCAAAAACCGGTAGTCGTAGCCATGCTTATGTCTAACTTCATATTGCCCAATGGGTGGAGACCGGAAATTAACGGCATGTACATATCCGGCATGGTACAGGGGAACATAACCACAAGCCACATGTATGCCCTCAATGCGGGCTGCACCAAATCGCTGTTAAAAGACAAGCTATCGCTTACGCTTAGGCTGAACAATCTGATTCATCAACGCTTAAAAATAACTACCGAGGGCGCTACCTATTACAAATCGAACATTAACAATATGGATATGCGTACCCTCTATTTGTCTCTGCGCTATTCTTTTAATTCCGGCCAAAGGGTCAACGTAAAAAAAGCCTCTACCGGAACAGAAGAAGAAAAAGCCCGCCTACAATAACCCCTTAATTATTAAAATTTATGAAAACGCAATCGAAACCCATGAAAACCAGCAATAAAGTCCTGTTAATCGCCGCCGCCGTAGTGCTGACCGTCTTCTTCGTCCTTACGATTGCCCTAAGGAACTTCCTAATGGGTTGACAACGACAACTGACTTTTTGTCGCATTTGATGCGCTGGTACGCTATTTGAATACACAGGCAGTAAAAATACTGTCTATGTCTGAACAACACAATCAACAAAAAACAAAGGGTAACATTGGAGTAACAACCAATAACATCTTCCCTATTATCAAGAAATTTCTTTATTCCGACCACGAAATCTTTTTGCGTGAATTGGTGGCCAATGCGGTAGACGCCACCCAAAAACTTAGGGCGCTTGCCGCAAGCGGAGAACTTACGGAAGAAATCGGGAATCCGGTTGTTCGCATCACCGCCGATAGCCAAGCCGGTACCATTACCGTTAGCGACAACGGAATAGGAATGACCCAAGAGGAGGTGGAAAAATACATCAACCAGATTGCCTTCTCCAGCGCCGGGGAGTTTTTGGAAAAATACAAGGACCAAATCAACCACATTATAGGGCATTTCGGATTGGGATTTTATTCCTCCTTTATGGTGGCGTCCAAGGTAGAAATCCTCACCAAATCCTACCAACCGGAAGCGCCTGCGGTAAAATGGAGCTGCGAGGGCGACCCCGAATATACCATGGAAACTGCCGATAAGGCAGAGCGAGGCACCCAAGTCATTCTCTATTTGGACGAGGAATCCAAATCATTTGCCGAGCCTGCCAAAATCAGGGAATTACTGCTCAAGTACTGCCGCTTTTTACCGGTGGAAATTTTATTTGAAGACAAAGCCGTTAACGAGACCCAACCCCTTTGGATACGCAAACCGGCAGAGCTTAAAGAAGAAGATTATCTGAACTTTTACCGTCAGCTCTACCCCATGCAGGAGGAACCCTTGTTCTACATCCATCTGAACGTGGATTATCCCTTTAACCTTACCGGCATCCTGTATTTTCCAAAGATTAAAAATCGGCTCGATATTTCCCGCAACAAGATTCAGCTATACTGCAACCAAGTTTTTGTCACCGATTCCGTAGAAAACATTGTCCCCGATTTTCTGACCCTGCTCCATGGGGTCATTGATTCTCCCGACATTCCGCTGAATGTATCGCGGAGCTATTTGCAAAGCGATGCCAACGTGAAAAAAATTTCTACCTATATCACCAAAAAAGTAGCCGACCGTTTGGAGGAACTTTTTAAGAACGAACGCAACAATCTGGAAGAAAAATGGGACAACCTCAAGCTCTTTATAGAATACGGCATGTTGAGCGATGAGAAATTTTTTGAGCGGGCAGAGAAATTTTACCTCTTTAAGAATACCGACCAATCCTGTTTTAGTTTTGAAGAATACAAGAAGGCGATTGAATCCAACCAAACCGACAAGGATAAGCATTTAATATATTTATATGCCAGCCACTTGCAGGAGCAGTATGCGGCCATAGAAACCGCAAAGAATATGGGCTACGATGTGCTGCTTTTAGACAGTCCGCTTACCGCCCACTTTGTAAATCTGCTCGAAACCAAATGGAAAGACGTGCGCTTTAGCCGGGTGGACGCCGACATAATCAGCAAATTGATTGCCAAAGAAGAGCCGGAAAAGCCCTCCATAAGCGAGGAAGAACAGCAAGACCTGCGCATGGCTTTTGAAGCCGTACTGCCCAAGGATGGCCACTACTACCTGCACTTTGAAAACCTCCGCCCTCAAGACCAACCCGTGCTTATTACCCGTTCCGAGTTTATGAGGCGTTACCGCGAAATGTCTGCCGTGGGCGGAGGCATGAACTTTTACGGGAGCATGCCCGAATCGTTTTCGTTGACGATAAATTGCAACCATCCCTTGATTCAGCAGATTATAGAGCAAAAACAAGAGCGAACACAAGAACGCCTCCAAGCGGTTGCAGAGGAACAAAAAAACGAACAGGCCCCACCGGAGGAAACCTCCGAACCGGACCCTCAAAGACGCAAAGTCATGGAGGAATTTGCCGAATCCTGCCCCTTGGTAAGTCAAGTAACCGATTTGGCCTTATTAGCCAATAACCTTTTGCAGGGCGAAGCCTTGACCGCCTTTATCAAAAGGAGCTTATCCCTGTTGTAAGTCGGCGCAGCCCCTCCTTATTGTTCATAAAAAATTGCGGATGTAACATTTTCTTCATAAAATATCCCTACTTTTGCCCCATATTCGTAGATAAAATGGACCCGTACCTCATTATTCTGGTTTTCTTGCTTGTAGTTGCTGTATTCGACCTCTTTGTGGGCGTGGCCAACGATGCAGTCAATTTCCTAAATTCTGCCATAGGTTCCCGCGTAGCTCCCTTCAAGGTAATCACGCTTGTGGCCAGCCTTGGCGTATTGATTGGGGCTACGTTTTCGAGCGGAATGATGGAGATTGCCCGCAGCGGGGTGTTCAATCCTTACATGTTCACCTTTGAAGAAATCATGATTATCTTCCTTGCCGTGGTAATCACCGATGTGCTGATGCTCGACATTTTCAACTCTTTGGGACTGCCGACCTCCACTACGGTTTCCATTATCTTTGAACTTTTGGGTGGCACCGTGGCCGTAGCGGTCATTAAATTGTACAACGACCCTGCTTTGGCGCAGAGCGTGGCCGATTTCATCAACACCAGAAAGGCTCTTGCCATGATTACCGGCATCTTTACCTCCATTGTCGTTGCTTTTACGGCCGGTCTTATCATCCAATACATAACCCGTCTGATATTTACCTTTAAATACCAAAAAATATACCGCTATGCAGGCTCCTTGTTCGGAGGCATTGCCATCACGGCCATTCTCTATTTTTTGGTTGTGAAAGGAGCCAAAGGCGCTTCGTTTATGCGTCCGGAATACTTGACATGGATAGAGACCAATACATTGTCTATACTTTTGTATGTCCTCCTCTCCACAGCAGTCGTCTTCCAACTCCTAATAACATTCTTGAAGGTCAATATTTTCAGATTTATTATATTGGCAGGAACCTTTGCTTTGGCCTTTGCTTTTGCAGGCAATGATTTGGTGAACTTTGTGGGCGTTCCGCTGGCGGCATTGGATAGTTTTAATGCATACAAGGCCAGTGGATTGGCTGCAGATGTCATGACTATGGATATGCTTAAGGACGCCGTTCAAACCCCCACATCCTATCTGTTGTTATCGGGTTTATTCATGGTGCTGACCCTCGTTTTTTCAAAGAAAGCCAAGCGGGTGATACAAACAGAGGTAAACCTAAGCAGCGGCAGCCGCGGGGCCAAAGAGAAATTCGGCTCGTCTGTAGTCGCTAGAACCATTGTACGCTCGTCCTTTAATATGGGCAGGATGATGCAACAATTCATTCCGGCCGGCGTGGCCGGTACCATAAACCGGCGGATGGCCAAGGTAAAGCCCAAAAAAGGGGAGATTCCATTGGCTTTTGACCACATACGCGCATCCATCAACTTGGTGGTCGCTTCCATTTTGATTGCTACGGCCACATCGTTTAAACTACCTCTTTCTACTACTTACGTTACTTTCATGGTAGCCATGGGGTCCTCCCTTGCCGATGGAGCTTGGGACAGGGAAAGCGCCGTCTACCGCATCAGCGGCGTGCTGACCGTCATAGGCGGATGGTTCTTTACTGCTTTTTGCGCGTTCACCTCCTGCGCGCTTGTGGCCATAGCCATTCATTTTGGAGGAAACACAGTAATCTTTATCCTTGTGGCAATCATATCGTTCGTTTTTATAAAGACCAATTTTTTCTCCAAAAGCAAAAAAGATGTTGAAGCCGGCGAATTTGAAAAAGTGGACAAGGTTTCTATTTGCAATACGGTAAATAATTCGGTGGCCACATATTTTAATACCATGCTCTCCTTATATAAAGAGGCCTTGACGGAATTTCTCAACGAAGATTTGACCGGCCTGCGCAAGACCAAAAACAGGGCCGTATTGCTTCACGAGGAGGTGGTGCGTAAACGCGGGGAATACTACCGCTTTGCCTACGAGGGAGACGAAGATAAGGTCAGCAGCGATGCCAGATACTATTATTACCGCGTATTTACCAACCTCAAAGAAGTCGGATACGGCTTGCGGAGCGTTGTGGGCATGGCCTATAACCACATAAACAACCACCATTCCGTATACCACAGCACCTTGCGGACGAATCTGCTTGCCATGATTACCGACTTGGAAGACCTTCGCGACTTTCTTAATGGGTATGCACATTCGCAGGTACACAAGGACGAACTTGTCACCGAGCGCACAGGACAAAGCGTTGCCTTGATTAATGACCTGCAACACCAGTTACTTACGCGCATAGAAAAACACAACTTGTCTTTACGTAGCAGTGAACTCTACCTAAACTATCTGCAATTCTCACGCGATATCATCAACCGCTTCTCCTTAGTGGCCTTGTTGCAGCACGAACTAAACGAAAAGTGTCGGGGCTAAGGGACAGAGGGATGTTCGTCGTCGAACTTGGCCTTAATCGAATACTTAGCAAACACGCTTAGCATATCTTCATATTCTTCCACAGTGGGAACCGGGGCTCCCTTATTCATGCGGTTATAGAAAGCCGCATTGGTGCAATGATTCATTGCCGCCCTCATTTCATTCCTAAAACCTGCCTGATATTTAGCAGGAATCAAATCGTAACTCAGACGAAACGCATAACATCTTCTCTTTGCCATTTGAATGTAATCTATTTTATTTTATCTTTGTAAAAATTTTGATAGCAACTTTGCACAAAAATAAACATAAATTTTATGTGTACAAAATTATTTTGTACCGACAATGTATAAATGAAAATTATATACCTATAAATAAAGATTATAGATAAATGCAAACATACACCCACATAAACGCAAGATTAAAGCTTTTGGTTAACCACTTTACCTATGGAAACGCAGCCGCCTTCGCCAAGAGTATCCATGTGGTGCAGCAAGGTTTCGACCGATTGCTCAAGCCGGACAAAAACACAGGACGCTTTCCTACGGTCAAGCCGGAACTTGTTTCAAAGATTCTAAACAAATATCCGGATATAAACGGAATATGGCTGCTTTCGGGAGCCGGCCTCATGCTCCACTCCATGTCTCAGCAGGAACTACAGGATTCCCCATTTGCTTTTATGCCCGCCACTCCATCGGGTATTCCCTGCTATCGGGCAGATTTTATGCATGAATTTTCTCTTATCCAAAATAAACAGGCCGATTCTATTAGTTATTACATTGATTGTAAAATATTTAATCATATAGATTTTTGGTGTCTCGTGGGCGACAGCTCCATGGAGCCGGACATTGCCTTGGGCGACATAGTGGCCATGCAGGAA